>DATERO010000240.1:0-11704 GCA_035271465.1 Dysgonamonadaceae bacterium
TTTCCAAGAAGCTGCGCAAAATCATTATGCGACATTTGGAAATATCAGCCCAATGGTATTTTTAAATAAAGAATACTGGGAAGTAGAAAAACCAGTGTATCCATTGCTTCAAAAACTAGCCGAAGGTCATAAGTATGGAGAACTTTTAGCAATATCTGACAATACTACTGAAATCGTGAAATCGATCTACGACTTTACAAATAAACAAAGTTTGTAGCAATTATCTTCTGAAAGAAAGTAACACATTGAATCACTTTGAAGAGAAAAAGCAAGACTATCAAATTACTTTCATTCGCTTCAAAGACATAAAAAAAATTCAATAGCTAGTTTATCAAAAGATAGAAAGATACGATAGAACAATGAGTGTTTCACTCCATTCTCTTCATTTAAATCAATTTCCACCTTTATTCCACATACAAAACTCCAGACAAACCAAAAAATGGAGCTTAAAGGAGATGCAAAACAAGAGACCAAAACTATTTAGGGTCTTGTCTTGCTACGAAAGCTCAAATACAAAGTGATTTCTGCTTTCAGAGCAATAAGAAATCTCGATCCAAACTGAATTTCACTTTCCGAGCAGTAAGAAAGTGACTTTCGGTATTGAACTCTACTTTCCGAGCAGTAAGAAACCTCAATCCAAGGCGAATTGCACTTTCCGAGCAACAAGAAAGTGATTTTCGGTGCTCAACTCCACTTTCCGAGCAGCAAGAAACCTCAATCTAAGTCGAATTGCACTTTCCGAGCAGTTAGAAAGTGATTTTCGGTGCTGAACTCCACTTTCCGAGCGGCAAGAAACCATTTTTCGATCCTGATTGCACTTTCCGAGCAACAGGAAAGTGATTTTCGGTAGTGAATTCCACTTTCCGAGCAGTAAGAAGCCATTTTTCAATCCTGATTGCACTTTCCGAGCAATAAGAAACCACAGAACAAAATAATTCAAGTAATATACGGAAACTCAAAGAGGAATTTTATAAATTTCATATACTCCAATTACCCTTTATATAGACAAGCAATAAAAAATCAAACATTATTGACCTATCTTACTAAAACATCATTTATTCTGACACAATTACATACTTTATAAGAATAAACTGACACTGTTGCAAATTTTGTTTAATATTACACTGACAAAGCGGCAGTAATTCGTGAATAGATAGCTAATCTCACACTTTTATATTTATTTTAAGTGAAACTTGAGTAAAATACATTTTTGGCACGCTTATTGATGTAAGATTATTTAGAATTATTTGGCTATGTGAAAGTGAGATTAATTAATTTTTTCACACATTTCCGAATTATTGATAATCACAAAGGGTTGACCTTATATTTAATTGTATATGATGTTTTTTTGCAACATGCAACTTCCTGATTATACTTTCGAAATATAAAAAAACCAGCAAACTATAATGCAAGGTTATTGCTACTATATCAATACATGGAGATTTAGTGAAGACAGTAATTGTCTCTTTAACGTATCCAATGATTCTAAAAACAAAAGAAAGGAGCAAACCGCTTCAAAGCTATTTATTGCATGACGATAAATAGGTGGTAAAGGGGTCCTCCATAATTTAAAATAATTAGTTATGTTAAAAAAGGAAGTAAGGGAATTCGTAAATATTCCATACACTAGCATGTTGAAACTTGAGGTTCCGCAAATGGTGGAACAAGTAATCGAAATTGTTGAAAAGCATGGCCCCCAAGCGCTCAAAATTAATGAGATCTACAACTTGTTAATTGCAGAGAAGCCACAAATTGACAAGCTATTTGTTTGGTATCGGTCGCATCCCTTTACAAAGGAGCTGAAAGAGCTTCGTAGAAAACGCAGGCTAAACGTGAGAAAGATCTCTTTTCACCTAAGTGTATTGATTCAAGAAGACGTATCGGGCGTAGACAAATCAGTGAATTTGGTGAAAAGCGAAATTGAGCGTTTTATTTTAGACTTCAACAGCAAGAATGAGGAGGTTAAGTGTAGAAAACTCACTCAGCTTTTCGCACTAATTGAGGAAGATGAAGAACTTGAATTGGCATTGTCAACTCTGAAATTTACAGAAATGTTGAATGATTTGAGAACTACACACTCAAGGATATTGACAATGTCAAATAATAAGATAGCATCTCTTTCTCAAAGACCGAAGGAAAAAACTTCAGATCTTATCAAATCAGTGCTTACAGCTACAAAGAATATATTCAAGGATATAGAGTTAGCTCAACTTAAATTTCCGGAGATTAACTATAATCCTTTGTTTGATGAATTGAATGTACTATTGATAAAATACAGGAACTTAATAAATTATCGGTTATTATATAATCAACGAAAGGCCAAAGCTAACGGTTCTGAAACAACAGAACTTATCGAATCAAACACGTCAGCATCTTTTTCAACTGAAACTCCCGAATCAACAACAACTTTGCTGAGCAATGATGCGGATGAGATAAAGGAGGATGATATTAGTACTAATTCGACAGATAATAAAAAAGCAGCTACAACGCCGTCGAAACCCTTGCAGATGCCTGATGCAAAAGAGAATGAGGAGTAAATTAGTTTTGATTAAAAATTAAAACATAGTAATGAAAGCCCTGATTCATTAAAAAGTTGGGGCTTTCTGTATCTTCATTAATATTGTGAATAATGTGCTTCTTACTGAACGTTTACTTTGATTGTTTTTCTCATATTCTTAACTCAACTATGTCAATTAAGTCATATCACCATTTATTTTAAAACTATGCAGCACCTATAACGTTAACACCATATCACAGCATGACGGCTTAAACAAATAAATTACATGAAGAAGATCAGAGAGTTTTTAGAGAAGTGGATTAAGTTTGAAATTTATGATACCGAAGATGAAGGAATATATCAAATCTATGCAGGTATAGCTAAAAACAGCAAAGAGGTTGACCTGTCCATACATGGATTTAATCTCTATTTTGGTGACTCAAAGTCCACTACAAGTGGATATCATGATTATGGCTTCAGCTCTTTAGACTCTTTTAAAAAAGCAGCTATACTATCGCTGTATTATATCTCAAGGATAAGTGCAGAGGAGATAGTTGGGGAACACATCATTAATGCAATAAGGAAAGGAAAATCTATTACTGAAAAAGATGCCAGAAAATACACCTGGGAGGGAAAATCGCAGGGCTGCCCCGAGCGATGGTCGGTTTTTATTGATTTAAGAGAACTAGAATAGATGCCAATAAAAATACAAATATTTTTTACTGATACTCGTGTGTCAAAATTATGCTTTATCTTAACATAAGTTCAAGCATTTCCATTTTGCAACCCCCTTCATGATCAGCGAAATAAATATCCTTTAGCTCATCTACCAATAAATCATTTAAAGCATTTTCATCAGAAGCTTTAAACTTACTCTTTTAGATGATGTTGACTTATCACTACATGCTCTGCTCTCTTTTTATTTACAATCCTTTTCGCTACTGTCCGATTTTTTCTTTCCCATCTCATATCGGTTTTTTTAAAATTACAAGAACAAAACATCACAATTTGATTTAAGCCTTTGTATATATATAAAACAATATGCTCGAATAAGTAGTTTCCATTACCAACTAAAAAATAGAAGTATTATAAAAGATTATTAAAAGTGACTTAATACGTTTGTATTAAGTTAGCTAATCTTATAGAAAACATTGAACTAAAATACTTTTCTTTGAGGTATTAAAAAGCAACTAGTATCAAAAAATCACAAACCGACTTCATATTTCTTTTAGCAAACAAAAACAAAAGTACTGTTAATACTAATCAGCGTTAATTTTTTTCTTTCCATTATGTTTTTTATTTTAAATACTTTTACTATCTTTGGCATCAACAGAAAAACAAGTACAATAGTAACTTAATAAAAAAACATGCATTTACTCTGAAACTGTTTGTAAACAACGATTTACATAATAATAGATTGCAAACCTCGAAATGCGCCCTAGATAAACTTAGCTCTAATCATTTGCATTAAGACAATTGCATATCAATTATTATTAGTAGATATTCATTACTTTTATTGGATATTTCCACAATAAATAGTATTTAAAGCTCAACAGCAAAGCTATATGCTTGAAATATTGTATAAAGTAATTATTTTATGTATCAAAATAACAGCAATATGTGAAATCTTTTAACAATGAAATGCCTATGATGTAAGTGTCGATTCGAGATCTATTATTTTCAGTTAAGTATGACTACACAATATGCTTAACATATACTAACACAGTAAAAACAATTAAGTATTCACCTAACAATTATCGAAATGATTAAAATTAAACACATTTTGTATAGTTTATGTTTGTTGCTCTTTATGGTAGCCTGTAATAAAGCAGAGGAAATTCAAAAAATACCTGTAATTGCAAACAAATATGACCCTAGTAAGCCAATAGCAATCAATGAAATTGTCCCTGTCAGAGGAATCATTGATCAAACATTTATCATAAATGGGAATTTTCCGACAAAACTTTCTGATCTAAAAGTTTATTTTGGAGACAAAAAGGCTGTCCTAACAGCTACAGATGGAATTAGTGTAACAGGACTCGTACCCAAGCAACCTGACGGTTTGAATCAGATTTCTGTTGTACTTGGATCAGATAGCATTGTTCCAGATGGTCTTATGTTTAAATATAAACAAAGCCGCTCGGTAAAAACCATTGCAGGTAAATTAGGTGTTGATCAATGGATGTCTAACTCAGATTATGCTGGTGCACCTCTTGACGCAGTGACATTTGGTCAAATTCACTATGTAGCCGCATTAGCTGGAGTTGCTGAAGACAATATCTTCTTGATAGAAACTGGTTGGGGTAATCGATTGATTCTCCTTTCACAAGATGATAATCAGGTCCAAGTACTATCAACACCAGATAATTTAAGTTGTCCAACTGTAAATAGTACGCGAGATGCTTTTTATGTAACCACATTTTGGGATAGGAATCATGGCGTTTATTATTATTCTAAGGCAAATAGCTGGGAATCTAGTTCAACTGGGGTTACTGTAGCCAAATCAGATTTACCAGGTGCTAAAGTACCTTCTTTGACTTTTGGAGAGGATGATAATTGGCTTTATCTAATGGATGTTGAAGGGCGTATAGCCGAAGTCAATCTTCATGAAAAAACCTATAAAGTATATACCTCAGCTGATAAAAAACCTGGAGGCCTTAATCCTGATAACTATGGAGGTGAGATCAAAGGAGATTTGCCCGACAGTTTTGGAGATTGGACTGATTCATTTATCACTTATAGTAAATATCATAAATGTTTCTTTGTTTCATTCTCTAGACAACATGCAATATACAAACTTGTAAAAAACGCAGATAACTCATGGACATCAACTTTATATGCAGGTAACAATGGTCAAGGTATTGAATTAGGACATCGCCTTATCGATGCTCGATTAAATCACCCTCATGGATTGGTTGTTAATGAAGAGGGTGAGATTTTCGTAGCAAACAAAGGAAGTTGCGCTTGGTGTGGAGATGGTCATGTAATTCTTAGAATCATAGGAGATGTGGTTGATGTGATAGCAGGCAAACCAGGAAGTAATAACCCATTAGTAAATGGTGATCCTTTGGAAGCCACTTTTAAAGTTCCTAATAATCTTTCAATTGATTCAGATGGTAACTATATTATATCGGGAGGAGATGATAGAACAGTTAGAAAACTATCAATTGAATAACAACAAAAAATATCATTAAAATTACAGAATAACATGAATAAATATATTATAGGTTTACTAATTATAATGGTAGCCTTCTGTCAACTATCTGTCTCAGCACAGTCTAATCTTACAGCCAGTGGTTTGATCATGTCAGCAGAAGGTGACGGATTGATTGGTGTGACGATTACTGTTAAAGAAGTTCCTGGTAAAGGCACAGTATCTGATATAGACGGACGTTTTAGAATAATTGACCTGCAGGCGGGGCAAACGATAGTATTTTCATACATTGGATATGAAAATGAAGAGGTGAAGGTTACGAGAACCGACGAACAGATGCGTATTACTTTGAAAGAAGATGTTAGCTCACTAGACGAACTTGTAGTTGTTGGTCATAGTTCTCAGCGTAAAGCTTCAGTTGTAGGAGCAATCGCAAATGTGGATGTAAACGATCTAAAAGTTCCTGCAACATCTGTTTCAAATATGCTTGGTGCTCGAGTACCTGGAATTATTGCGGTTACACGTAGTGGTGAACCCGGAAAAGATTTCTCTGAATTCTGGATTCGAGGTATTAGCACATTCGGTGCTGGCTCAAGTGCATTGGTACTCATAGACGGTGTTGAAGGGAATATGAATACCCTTGACGCAGAGGATATCGAGAGCTTTTCGATTTTGAAGGATGCTTCGGCTACAGCTGTATATGGAGTTCGTGGTGCAAATGGTGTTGTATTAGTTACCACCAAGCGTGGAAGAGCAGGTAAGCTTTCAGTTAATTTGAAGGTAAACTCGGGTTATTCATACTCGCCACGCATGCCTGAATATCTTGATGGAAATCAATACGCGGCATTAGCCAATGAAGCCGCCCTATCAAGAGGAATGGAGCCAATTTACAATAATGTTGACTTGCAATTGTTTAAAAGTGGCATTGATCCAGATCTTCACCCAAACGTGAATTGGAGAGATGTAATCTTGAAAGACTACACCATGAACCAACAGGTACACTTAAGTGCTTCGGGCGGTGGACAAGCAGCACGTTATTATTTAAGTTTAGGATTGCTAAATAAGGAAGCCTTATTTAAACAAGACAAAGGGATCAATAAGTATGATACAAATGTTGACTACAATCAATATAACTTCCGTGCTAATATTGATATGAATTTAACCCAAAAAACAATTTTGTCATTGGGTTTGGAAACAGTGTTAGTGACACAAAACTATCCGGGCTTTGGAAATGACAGTCAAGCTCTTTGGGATGCTCAAGCAAACATGACTCCTGTAACAGTGCCTATTATGTTTACCACAGGAGATGTACCAGCATATGGTAGCAATAATGACCAGATAAGCCCATACGTTTTACTTAATCATACGGGATTTCAAAAATATTTTCGAAATTCAAACAACTTGAACTTGCAGCTTGAACAAAACTTAGACATGATAACCAAGGGACTCATGTTTACTGCATTGTTTAATATGAATACCAATTCCGAAATGTCGTCATCTAGGACAAAAACTCCAGCTTTATATTATGCAACTGGAAGAAAACGCAACGGAACTTTAGCAATGGAGAAAAAAAGAGATGCATCCGATCCATCATATGGTGTTTCTTCTCAATTGAATCGTAAATTTTATTTTGAAGCACGATCAAATTACGAACGCACATTTAATGATGTTCACCGTGTTAGCGGTTTGGCTCATTATTATATAGAAGACTTTGTCGATTCACGTAACACAGATGATTTAAGTGCAATTCCAAAGCGCTATATTGGTTTTTCTGGACGTGCCACATACTCATATAAAGACACCTATATGCTTGAGGGTAACGTTGGTTATACTGGATCTGAAGCTTTTGAAAAAGGCAAGAAGTTTGGTTTATTCCCTGCCATTTCTATGGGATGGCTACCCACGCAGTATGATTTTGTTAACGAAAACATTCCTTTTATCAATTATCTTAAGTTCAGAGGATCTTTTGGTCAGGTTGGTAACGACCGCATGAACGTAAGATTCCCCTATCTAACTTTGATGGGACCTACAGGAGGTGGATTATGGAACGTAGGAGGTGGATATACAGAAACTCAAGTTGGATCTTCGAACTTGAGATGGGAAACAGCTACTAAAACAAACTTTGGTATTGACTTGAAATTTCTCAATGATAGCTTTGATATGACTGTTGATTTCTTTTCAGACGTTCGTTCTGGTATTTATCAGCAGCGAGCTAGTATTCCTGAAGAAATGGGTCTGGTTACACTTCCTTTTGCGAATGTTGGTAAAATGAAGAGTTGGGGGATAGACGGACACCTCTCATACACCAAGCATTTTACCAAAGATGCCTATATGGTTTTGCGTGGTAACTACACACAGTCTAAAAACAAAGTATTGGAATATGAAGAATCAATTGTACGATATCCTTACCAAACAACCGTTGGTTACCAGTGGGGAATTAATAGAGGTTTGATTGCTTTAGGATTATTTGAGGATGAAGAAGATGTTAGGAATAGTCCAAGACAAACTTTTGGAGGTGAAGTATTGCCTGGTGATATTAAATATAAAGATGTAAATGGTGATGGTATAATTAACGATTATGATGTTGTGCCTCTCGAATACACTTCCACACCACAAATTCAATATGGACTTGCAACTGAGTTAGGTTGGAAGAATTTAAGCTTGAGTGTATTGTTTGAGGGAGTAGGCCATATGAAATATTTCAGTGGTGGTAACGGGTTCTTCCCTTTTACTGGAAGAGAAACTGGTAACGTATTGTTAGCTGTTGGCGAACAAGCTAATCGTTGGACATCTGCTGAGATTTCCGGAGATCCTGCTACTGAGAATCCAAACGCACGCTTTCCAAGGCTAACTTATGGTGGCAGTCCTAATAACAATCGCAACTCAACTTTTTGGCTGAATGATGGAAGTTATATAAGACTAAAAAACGTGCAGATTTCATACAAAACTAAAGCTCCCTTCATGAATTATGTTGGTATTACCGATGCAACTTTCAGCTTAATCGGTGAGAACTTGCATGTTTGGGATAAGCTTGAGGAAAAAATATTTGACCCTGTTCAAGCAACGGGCAATGGGGCTAGGTATCCTCTACAAAGGGTTTTTACCTTACAAATAAATCTTAAATTTTAAAATACATTACAATGAAGATAAAAAAATGGACATTCATTATAGTTATATTGATGTTGCTGAGTGCGATAACGTTTAACTCATGCGAAGATTATATCGATATAGATGAATATGTGTATGACAAAGCGACAATTGACACAATATTTATGTCGAAAACAAGAACGCTTGAATATATAATTGGAACATCTGCATTATTAAAAAACGAATCTAATTTTGTTGGAGATTGGGATTATAGAGCCGATTTTCCAAGTGGCATGGGATCAGATGAGGCTATTCAACCTTGGGTGAACTGGGATCACGCAGGAAGTACTTTGGTAGTAGATCAAGTAACACCTCGCAACACCCAAAACGTCAATCCATGGCCAGACTATTATAAAGGTATACGTAAAGCAAATATTATTTTGGCACGAGTTGATGGCAACCCTGAATTAAGCGATGCAGAATTAAGAGATTATAAAGGATTGGCTCATTTCTTGCGCGCCTACTTTTACTACTCATTGGTGAGATTATATGGACCAGTGCCTATCTTACCAGATGAGCCATTTGATACCGACGCAACGGTAGAGTCAACGTCTTATGAACGATCATCCTATGATGACTGTGTGGAGTACATTTGTGCAAATTTGGAACAAGCTGTTCAACTGCTTCCACGAGACAGAGGAATAGCTTATCAATATATGCCAACTAGAGGAGCTGCTATGGCTTTAATGGCACGAATACGATTGTACGCTGCAAGTCCTTTGTACAATGGAAATACCTATTATGCGGATTGGACACGCAGCGACGGAACTCATTTTATTTCACAAGTAGCGGATAATGATAAATGGGGGAAAGCTGCTGCTGCATTTAAACGGATTATTGAACTCGAAAAATATCAACTTTTCACTACAGAAAAGATTGTTAATTCAAGAGGTACTGGTACACTCGAACTTCCAGACACAAATGATCCAAATTTGAAAACTAAAAACTTCCCTGACGGAGCAGCGGATATCGATCCTTATAGATCTTATAAATCTATATTTGATGGAAGTATTACTCCTGAAAGTAATCCTGAGTTAATTTATTTCAATGATGCGGCAAGTATTAATAATCGTTTTGCTTTTCCTTCAAAACAAGGTGGAAACTCCACACTTAGCGTACCTAGAGATGTAGTTGATCAATTTAGAATGGCGGACGGAAGAATGTTTAGTGAAGCTACCGAAGAAGAAAAATCTTGGCAAGCAGTTGGGACTGGTCTTACTTTTTCTGAAAACTATGTCCTTACTGCAGAAAGAGCAAGAATGGATGATAATCGCGAGCCTCGCTATTATGCTTCTATAGGTTTTAATCATTGTTATTGGCCTGGAACTGCATATACTGGTTCAGGAAGTGATGTTACAAATATGAATGTTACCTATTATAGTAACGGTAATGCTCGAGGCAGTGATATGGACTATAATCGCACTGGATATACAATTCGTAAATGGGCACATCAAGAAGATAATCTAGATTATTGGGGTAAAGTAAAACAAAAAACATATCCAATTATTCGTTATGCGGAAGTGTTACTTGGGTATGTAGAAGCCATGAACGAAATGGAAAATACATATACGGATGAAGTATCCGGCGTAACAGTCAACAAAGATGTTATGCAGATGGTAAAATACTTCAATCAAATTAGATATCGTTCTGGGTTACCCGGAATTACAGAGGCAGATGCTGGTAATTATGAGAAAATGAAAGAATTGATTAAGCATGAAAGACAAATTGAATTCTTTTTTGAAGATCATCGTTATTACGATTTACGCCGCTGGATGGATGCACCTGAGTTAATGCGCAAACCTGTCACAGGATTAGATGTAACTGCGAGAAGTTCTGAACGCGAAAGTTTTTACACAATAAAGATTTGGAATACTGAAACGGCAATGAAGCGAGTTTGGAATAACAAGATGTATTTTTTCCCCATTGACCAAAATGTGCTTGATAGAAATGGGAAGTTGGTTCAAAACCCAGATTGGGATTAAAATTATTATTAAAATTAAAGATGAAGTAATATGAAAAATATAATATTATGTTTTTTATCACTCGCAATGCTATTTGCAAGTTGTGAGAAAGAAAGTGCTCCCATGAATGAAGAGTTATTTCCAAAGAATGTATACATTGTAGGTGCTAGAGATCAAATAATTGATAGAGATATTGATTTCAGTAATTTGCCAGATACAATCAATTTATCTGTAGCAGTGAGTGGTTCGCAACCTTTAGATAAGGACGTCACTGTTACTCTTAGTGAAAACCCTGATGAAATTGCTTTATACAATGAACGTAACGTATCAGGAGAAGCTGTGCAATATCAAAAACTGGATAGTGCTGTTTATAGCTATCCGTTAGATCAATTGACAATAAAGGCTGGACAAGTTTATAATACTTTTCCTATTTATATCAATCCATCAACATTGCATTGTGACTCATTATATATGATACCAATAAGATTAAATTCAATTTCGGATTATGAATTGAGTGAAAATGACACCACAGCGTTGATTAGATTGCATTTAAAAAACGACTATTCTGGTCTTTATTATGTTGATGGAATGCTAAAGAATACCACTAACATGAATGACTCCACAATTTACAAAATGGCAAGAAATTTAGTGGCAACTGACAACGCAAGTACTGTTCGTATGTATCACTTTAATCTTGAAACGAAAGATTATCGACCTACACATACCTTTAAGATCACAATAAACAGTGACAACTCATTAAGTTATTCAACTTGGGAAGAGTTTATAATTTATGATGGAGGTGGTGTTTATCATCCCGAAGTTGAACTCTACGATTTTTGGTACGAATTCGATAGGGACGGCGTTCGGTGGCGCTCTGAGGGTGTTATGTATAAAGAACGAAAAACTTCTGCAGAACAAGAAGAATTGGACGACTGGTTAGATGAA
>DATERO010000241.1:0-3472 GCA_035271465.1 Dysgonamonadaceae bacterium
TTGTGAAGTCTTTAAAGCGCCTACACCTGCTACAACAACAATTGAGTCTGTTGTGGGAGCTATTCTAGTTTGGCAGTTCCAAACAAAATCAAAGAACACTAATATATGGAGCGAAATTGGTTTCTATCGAATCAACAATCAGGTAAGCTATTTAATTAATGGCGAAAGCTTTAAAATAAACTATCAAAAAGAGGATAACCATATAAACTTTTCATTAAAGGATGAAACTCCAACAGTTATTTCAAATGCTTTAATTAAGGAAAACAACATAGAGTTTTCAATTAACAATAAAAAGGTTCACTTCAAATGGGTAATTACGCCTAACAATGAACTCTTGCTGGAAAGAGGAGTAGAGAGTTGGAAGGTTATTCCCCATCATCATTTGCCGAAAAACAATGCTGCAAAATTAACCCGTGCATCTAATCAAAATGGATCGGGTGTATCAGCTCCGATACCCGGAAAAATAATTGAGATAAATATAAAAGAAGGTGAGCTAATAAAAGCAGGAGACACCTTGATGGTACTCGAAGCAATGAAGATGGAAAATAGCATACAAATGCCCCAAGATGGTATTGTCAAAAAGATATTGATAGAGCAAGGCAAACAAGTTAAAGCCAATGAGCTCTTAATAGAAATTGAAAGTATAAAAAACAATATATAAACTAACACGTCATTAGACAACTATAACATAACTACATATGGATTTATTCCCTAACGCAAAACAAGAAGAGGAAAGATTAAGAGTTCGTGCATTCGCAGAAGAAGTAATAGCTCCTGAGGCTGCTAAATTGGACGAAGATGAGCAGTTTTCATCTGAGTTAACAATAAAAATGGGCGAGCAAGGGCTTTTAGGTATGATTGCACCCAAAATATATGGAGGTCAAGAGAAAGACACCTTATCATATATCATTGCTGTTGAAGAAGTGGCAAGAGTGGACAGCTCACAAGCTGCCACAATAGTTGCACAAAACAGCTTAGGATTGATTCCTATTATTGATTATGGCACCACTGAACAAAAAGAGAAATATTTGCCAAAGCTAACCACTAGTGGTCATCTTTGGGGATTTGGTCTGACTGAAGAGAATGCAGGTTCAGATGCAAGTGGTACAGAGACGACAGCGGTTCGTGATGGTGATGAATGGGTAATTAATGGATCTAAAAGATATATTACCAATGCCTCTACTCCACTAACTTTGGGTGTAACATTACAAGTTATGACCAATGACGAAAATGGCAGACCTCGATTAACTACTATTTTGGTTGAGAGTGGAACTCCAGGTTTTGAGGCAAAAAGAATGTTAGGAAAGATGATGTGGCGAGCAGCAGATACTGCACATCTCACATTTAAAAATTGTCGTGTTCCATATTCAAATATGCTTGGAGAAGAAGGAAAAGGTTTACGCTATATGCTCAAAACGTTGGATGGCGGTCGCCTGTCAGTAGGAGCTATGGGATTAGGATTGGCACAAGGTGCTTTTGAAATGGCACTTAAACATGCAAAAACACGCAAACAATTTGGCAGAGCAATTGGACGTAATCAAGCAATTGGTTTTAAATTGGCTGACATGAGCATGAAGATAGAGTTAGCAAGAAACACGCTTTATCGTGCATGTATTTTAAAAGACAATGGTAAACCATATTCAAAAGAGGCAGCTATGGCCAAACTTTACACTTCAGAAATTGCCAGAGAAGTGGCAGATGAAGCAGTTCAAATTTTTGGAGGTGCTGGTCTTTTCAAAGACAATCCCATCGAAAGATTTTACAGAGACCAACGATTATTACAAGTAGGTGAAGGGACTTCTGAGATTTTACGACTTGTCATTGCAAGAGGTTTGGGACTATAACTGAAGCTATTGTTATTACATGATAGTCATCATGAGTTTGTGAACTGTAATAAAACTGATAATACATGAACGACAGAAAGAAAGACCATATCAATCAAGCTTTCAATGCAAGAGTAGAAAAAGATACGGCCGACAAAAGGTTTAACTATGAGCCTCTATTGGCTACTCACCCTGTTGGAAGACCAACTTCATTTTCGTTTGTAGGAAAAACAATGCGATTGCCTCTATGGATTAGCAGCATGACAGGTGGAACTGCTCAAGCAGGTATTATCAACCGCAACTTAGCAAGAGCCTGTAATGAATTTGGATTAGGAATGGGAGTGGGCTCATGCAGAGTCTTACTGGAAGATGAACGACATTTTGACGACTTTAATCTACGCCCTATTATTGGTAATGAGTCTCCTTTCTATGCGAATTTGGGTATTGCTCAGCTGGAGCATCTGGTTGAGCAGAAAGCAACAGATAAGATTCCAAAGTTGATAGAGCTCCTACAAGCAGATGGAATCATCATTCATATCAATCCCCTGCAAGAAGCCTTCCAACCAGAAGGAGAGATATTCAAACGTCCTCCAATTGAAACACTTCAAGAGTTTTTAGAGACAAACTCAAATATACGGGTAATTGTAAAAGAAGTAGGGCAAGGTATGGGTCCTGAAAGTATTGATCGACTTTTACATTTACCCATAGAAGCAATTGAATTTGGAGCACTTGGCGGTACTAATTTCACTTTATTAGAATTACTAAGAAGTCATGAAAAAGAGCTAACTGCTTTTGAAGCATTTGGTAAAGTAGGTCATACTGCAGAAGAGATGACTCATATGATCAATGATATTGTGTCAAACTCTACCACATACTCATGCAAACAATTAATTATTTCGGGTGGAATTACCCACATATTAGATGGCTATTATTTACAGAAAGTAAGTAGGCTTTCGTCAGTAATAGGTATGGGTTCTGCTCTTTTAAAGGTAGCATCCAAGAGTTATGAAGAACTCCAAAGTTTTCTTCAACAATTGGAAAGAAGCTATCAATTGGCCAGCTCCTATCTAAAAATAAAAGCAAATATTTAATCATATAAGTTTAATGGATATTGTAAGAGGTTTCTCAAAACTTAGTCGAACAGAAAAAATAAAATACATTCAAGATAACTTCCCAATAGTAGCAGATTTAGCAAAAGTCACTAATCACTATCGTCATGAAACAGAACAGCCTGTTTTTGATGACTTTTCGGAAAACACTTTGAGTAATTTCTACTTACCTTATGGTGTAGCTCCCAACTTTCTTATCGATGGGAAAATGTATGTATTACCCATGGTGATTGAAGAAAGCTCTGTAGTTGCTGCAGCTTCAAGAGCTGCTTCTTTTTGGGCAAAGCATGGAGGCTTTAAAACAACAATTCACGACTCATTAAAAATTGGTCACATTTGGTTTCAATGGGATGGTGAAGAAAACATTTTGCATAAGCACATTTCTACCCTCCAGACATATCTAAAAGAATCTGTCAAAGAAATTACTCAAAGAATGGAGCAAAGAGGTGGTGGAATTATTGATATTAATTTCATCCAACAACCCCAATTGTCAAATGTATGGCAAATGAAGGTTGCATTCAAAACTGCTGACAGTATGGG
>DATERO010000242.1:0-6356 GCA_035271465.1 Dysgonamonadaceae bacterium
TTATTGAATCATTTATTCTTTCGTTATCTGATTTGTCAAATTTACCATGTAAACCACCATCAATTGTTATAAATTCATTGTATATTCCGTTTGTTTCCAATTGATTATGCAATAATACAGACTGAGAATACGGAACAATCGGATCATCGGTTCCATGAATAATGAGAATATGGGGACTTTTATCCGAAATATATGTTATGGGCGAAATAAGTCTTCTAAAATCTGAACTGTCACTCTTTTCACCCATCCACCAAATTAATGATTTGTAATTGTAGAATTTATCATCTTTTTTGGTGAAATCAACTGGCCCATACTTGTCAATAACAGCTTTGATCTTCATATCTGTAGAATTATTTTTACAATACTTATCGAATCGGCGATCATTACCAAGTAATCCTCCCATTAGAGCCAAATGTCCACCAGCTGAAGCACCCATTAATATAATATTATCGGGATCCAAATTAAATTTCAAATGGTTTACTTTTAAATACTCTATTGCTGAACGTATATCTTCTATAGCACCGGGTGCATACGCAGTTTGAACCAAACGATATTCCACATTGGCGACTGCAAATTTCTCTTTAAAAAAAATATTAAATCCGTTTTGAGATTCTTTATTCCCATGGTTCCATCCTCCACCATGAATATTTAACAATACCGGCAGTTTCTGCTTCGAATGTAAATCTACATATAGATCCATCTTCCCTTCCCAATCTCCAACACGTGTATAGACTGCATCAATTATAGAGGTATAACCATCGGGAGGATTTACTTTCTTTTCAATGTTATTTTGACTAAAACATGCGTTTGTTATCAATTGAAGAAATAGTAGAAATAAAAATAATTGCTTCATGTTAGTGATTTTAGAGTAAAATTGATCCAATAAAATACTTTATAACTGACCTCTTGCAAATTCCATCACATTTTCCAAATGTTTGTTCATCAATTCAGCTGCTTCATTGGGATCTTGTCTCCTTATTGCCTCCAATAAGGCTCTATGTTCTTTCACTGTTTTGTCAAGTTCTCTTGAAGAAGAACACATTCTGTATTCTGTATAGGATGATATTATATCTGGTATGATAATTTCTAATAATGATTTTAATATTCTGTTGTTGGAACCTCTTGCTATTGCAGTATGAAATGCAAGGTCTGCTTCATAGGAATTGTTATTTCGATTGACTTCATCTTCAAAATTAAGAACTGCCTTTTCGATCTCAGTTAAGCTTTTCTCACTTCTTCTCACAGCGCATAATTTGACTGAATTGACTTCTATAATCAGTCTGGTTTCGACCAATGAGAAAAAATCTCTACTACCTACTTTCAATACATTGGTAATTAGACCTTCAATTGCATCTATTCCTGAGTCGGCAACATATGTACCATTTTGTGGATAAGTTTTTAGTATTCCATAAAACTCTAACTTTCTAATTGATTCACGAACATATGTTCTGCTTACTCCAAAAGTTTCAGAAAGTTGACGTTCTGAAGGAAGTTTATCACCATACTTCAGTTGACCAGATGCTATTTGATCAATAATTTGTTCGATTATTAAATCGCTTGGAGATGTAATGTTTATTTTTTTAAACTGGTTCAGAGGAACTTCCATAGCCATAACGGATTTAAATATTTACAAATATAATAAATAAATAAGTAAGTAAGTAAAGGTATTATTAGATTTCTTTAGATGATTAAAATAAATAATCATCGAACTACTCTTCCTGATCCGTCGCCCTTCATTAGAGTTTCAACCTCTTGAACGGATACGATATTAAAATCGCCGTAAACAGTATGTTTTAAGCATGAGGCTGCAGCCGCAAAATCAAGTGCTTTCTGGTCGTCTCCACCATAGGTCAACAGTCCGTATATCAACCCTCCCATAAAAGAATCGCCGCCTCCTACTCTGTCAACAATATGTGTGATATCATATCTACGCGATTGATAGAGCTTGTCTGAGTATAAGCAGCCTCCCCATGTATTGTGGTTAGCGTTTATTGATCCTCGTAGTGTGATTATCACTTTTTTTGCACGAGGAAAGCGATTCATCAGCTGCTTGCAAACCGACTCAAATTCGGCCGCGTCAACCTCTCCTCCGGTATGCTCAACCTGAAACCCTTCCGGTTTTATACCGAAAACTTTTTCGGCATCCTCCTCATTACCAAGTATAACATCGCACCCTTCAACCAGTTCCGGCATAATATCGGATGCTGTTTTTCCATACTTCCAGAGATTCTTGCGATAATTCAAGTCGCAGGATACTGTGACGCCCATCTCATTAGCAGTCTGTATAGCTTCAAGACAGGCATCAGCAGCTCCCTGTGATAGTGCCGGCGTGATCCCTGTCCAGTGAAACCAGGTAGCATCTTTTAATATCTCTCTCCAGTTAAAGACTCCTTTTCCAACCTCTGCTATAGATGAGTGAGCTCTGTCATAGATCACTTTTGAAGGGCGTGCAACGGCTCCTGTCTCAAGGAAGTATATTCCAACCCTCTCGCCTCCACGTAAGATATGCTCGGTTCCTACGTTATACTTTCGCAGATCAGATATACACCACTCTGCAATATCATTTTTTGGTAAACGGGTTACAAACTCTACCGGTATGCCATAGTTTGCAAGTGATACAGCTACATTCGCCTCACCACCGCCAAAGGTGGCATTAAGATTATCGGATTGAATAAATCTTTTATATCCGGGTGTAGCGAGACGAAGCATAATCTCGCCAAATGTTACAACTTTTTGCATATTGTTTAACTATTAAAAATCAATCTCGTACATTTATCTTATAATATAACAACCTATTTATATCTGGCAAAACATCTAAATATCCTTCCTCGATGATTCTCTGGTTGTCATAGCCTATACTTTTCGCAAGGTCTAAATATTTTTTCTCCCCGGTTCTTAAACCTGCATCGTAAAGCAAAATAGCAGCTCTGTCGGTATTAAAATCATTAATCTGCTTATGAGGCCATGCATCAGGATTCTTATAGTATGGTATCATATATTCCAATGCTAAGATCATACCCCTGCCATTTTCTGACTGATATTCCCATAGATTCAATCCATTTTTACTACACATTTTGTCAGAAAAAGACAAAGCTTCTAAAGCGAAGGTCGAATAATGGATACCCAACGTTCTCTCCAGCTCTTTAGGGAAAGAACCGTCAGAATCTATTTGAAGGGCAATACGAGGTAAAAACCTTTCATCCACAATCTGTTTGAAGTAGTCATAATCTTCTTCAAACATAACAAGAATCTGATTAATCACTTCGTACCACAATCCATGATTATTTTGCGCCTTTAATTCTGTCAGACCGTTGGTGCTATGTTCAATCCAATATCTAAAGGCATGAGCCCAGTCTTGTAGTTCTTTTTTATCCTCACTTGTCCATGAAGAAGAACTTTCAATTATTTTTGCTGCATTTAAAGCCTTAAGAAATCTTCTGGAATCGATAATCCCAGTGCCCCGGATATGTTGCATGCCAGGAACATGCTGCGCATAGGTCATATTTGGATTCATTCCGGAGACTGGGTCTAAGAACCAAACTCTTAACATCTCAGCAGCTTTAGCTGCGTACTTTTCCTCTCCTGTAAAATAATACATTAGCGCAAGAAGTTCAGCATTCTCGGCAAAAAGAGAGCTATTTACTCTTTCTGGATATTCATATACTTCGGGGTTTCTCTTCCCATCATCACGAATATAAGGTATCCCATCAGCTTTCGAAGGATCAGCCCACCAGTACGGAGATAATGTGATGTAATCTCTTGGATCCTTACTGGGAGCTATATGTTTTTTATTTTCTGAAACTACACTTAACGGTTTCATATTTAAAGAAACCGTATCTACATATCTCTTAATAGCCTTGTAAATAGGTATGATATGTTCATCATTGTTGTGTATAGCTTCTTTGGCCTCCTCGAGCAAAACATCATGATAAATAATCGAGCGCATCGGTTTATGATTTTTTGCAGCTGCCTGGCAACTGCTTAACAGTCCAATGGATAGGATTATATTCAGTAGGAAGTGTTTTTTCATTATTCTGTTTATTAAGTTTTATTTGAAAATAAATATACCATACAAATGTAACAATATATCAGGATATCAGGGACTCACCTCAATAGATATATCCCTGATATAAAGCTATATATTCATATTTTTACCGTTCTAAAAATCATTTAGCCCAAATAATATCGAATATCAATTCCGGAATGCGACCGTTTACCGCATCTTTAGGCATTTGCTTCACTTTGATTATACCGTTCTTACCTGTTGTGAAATTTCTAACCCATCCAATACTATATTCATCCAATGAGAAATGTCCGGAGGATGCATCAAATCCGGCATCAGAAGATGATTTGTAAACTCTTGGAGCACTTGTTGTAGGAAGTTCTATTCCATTAAATAGTTCACTGTTCAGTTCAATGATTGTTCCGGCTTCATATGCCTCTATTACTCTTAATTCGTCAGGATTAGCTCTATTTAAAGCTCTGAACTTGGTCTCAATGCCTCCTGCACCATAGAAATCATTCCATGAACCATCCTGGGGATCAATTGTAACATTATTACATTTAAAATTTTTCACTGTATTCGTAGCATTATGTGGTCCATATAGCTGTACATATCCAGATTGATCATAAATGAAAAAGTCAATGGCAGTTCTATTTTCAAATGCGGAACAACTATTGTATACAGCACCTGTTTCTGCATCAAAGAAAGCATCTTCCGTTCCGCCATATCCGGAACGAGCACTCAGAAGGACATCCGTATGTTTATAATACCTTGGTTCATTGGGATCTGTAATTAAACTGAAGTTTTTGGTAATAATTACTTCTTCTTCACCATAATATACCCCTTTCAAGGTTGCTTCGGACACGTCTAAAGTACCTGTAAGCGCATTGTCCTGCACGTAAAGGTTTTTTAATTTGATAAAAGATTTGACACCTGTAATGTCAGTAACATCTGTAATACCAGCAGTTGGTAGGTCAATATCTGTTACCAAATCAATGTCAGTAAATGTGATAGATCCATCGGTCGAGCTTCCGTCAGGTGTTATATTGTCTGCAAATTCAGTTTCCAGATAAGCTTCAAAAGCAGCATCAGGGATGGCCACTGTAGTTTGTGAAAAAACGATGATGCTTGCCAGTAAGAATACTGCGCTTAGTAATTTTGTTTTCATAATAGTTTAATATATTAGTTAGTATTCAATGATTATTTTAATCCTAATTCGTTTAAGAATGCCCACATGTCTTTGCTCATTTCGCTTTTTTCTTCTTTCGTAAATTTTCCATGTCCACCACCTTCAATGGTTAACATTTTGGTCTTTACGTTATTGGCTTTTAGTTTTTCGTAGAGTGCAACAGATTGATCATAAGGTACAATTGGATCAGCATCTCCATGAACAATGTAAACTGGTGGACTGTTTTTTGTGATGTAATATAAAGGTGAAACAGATTCAACGAATTTTTGATCAGCAAAGCCTTTTCCTAACCAGTTCTTGGCAGATTTCCATTTGCTCAATGGTACCAAATCTGTAACACCATATTTGTCAATGATAGCAGCTACTTTGATATCACCATCATATTTACAGTTGCTGTCAAATTTTTTATCGTTTGCCAATAGACCTGCCATAAGTGCCAAATGACCACCTGAAGAACCGCCCATAATCACAATTTTGTTGGTATCAATGTTTAATTCTTTGGCATGTTTGTACAAGTAAATCAAAGCACAACGTACATCTTCAATAGCAGCGGGTGCAGGCGCAACATCAACCAAACGGTACTCTACATTGGCAACGGCATAACCATTTTTGAAGAATGAACCATAACCTGTTTGAGACTCTTTAACACCATGGTTCCATCCACCACCATGAATATTGATGACAACTGGCGTTGGCGTTTCAGATTTTGGATTGGTATACAAATCCATACGACCATCCCAACCGTTTACTTGGGCATAAACCACATCTATTTGTGCTTTGTATCCTTTAGGGAAATCAACGGGTTTGTATTCTTTTTCTTGGCTGAACGTTGCACTTGAAAAAGCGGTTAGAAAGAGGCTAAAAAGAATGATTTTTTTCATTTAACTATATATTTGATTAATGTGAGACTTCTAATTGGTAATATTTGACATAGGCAAAGGCTTCATTATTTGTTGAAAGCAGATAATTGCCTGCTTTAAAGTAATTTTCAAAAGGCCATTTTTGTAAACTCACATCTTCAAAAACATGAGTTTCATTATTGGCAGTAATGGTCAATTTTCCAGATTCAGCAATAATTTTGATACTGAATCTTTCAAAACCAACATAACCAAAATCATGGATGATGTCCGTCCATGTTGAGGAACTGTCATCATATAAATCTAA
>DATERO010000243.1:0-2167 GCA_035271465.1 Dysgonamonadaceae bacterium
GCCCGCGTAGTGGTACAGATGCAAGTTCACGGTATTAAACACTCCACCCATGCCAGGCAAGTTGCCGTTTCTCTTTTTCGCCTCGTCATTAACCGGTGCTCCGGGAATATACTCTCCCAATGCAGGGTCTGCGCTTATCCATATGCTATACTTCGGATCTAAGTACCGAGCACCATAGTAGTACAAGCCTGTTTCGGGGTCAAGTTCTTTTCCGGTGAATTTATAGGGTAAGAATTCTGATCCAGTGTTGCTTGTTTTTTCTACCCAGGTTTCTCCATAGGGCGTGTATTCTATCCGTTGGTATTCATCGCCTTTGTAGTCAGTGATAAGCTGTGCACTTCCTAGGTGATCGCTATGATAATAATATTGTTTGTAATACTCTTCTTGAGATGTGGGGTCATTGCCACTATTGAGTTTTGTAACAATACGGGTTTCACCGAGGTAGATGTTCTTTGCAGTTTGTCCACCGTAGACAGAGTTTCCTGTGTCGGTATGATGTGTCCACATGCTATTGAAGTAGAGGGTCTCTGAAAAGTCGGTGTATTTATTGCTTCGCTGCCCATCTTGTCCGTAGACATAGGCTGTGTTGTAAAGGGAATCGACGATTATGCAACAGTTTTTCTGTAAATTACGTTTTTAGCAGGCCAATCGTTTGACTCTGGTAAGTACCGTTTATCTTTTTGCCATTGATCATTTTGTTCAATGAGCAGTGCACCAGCGAGACGAAGCAAGCTGGCAGAATTTGGAAATACTCCTACGACTTTTGTTCGTCGTTTTATTTCCTTCATTTGGCGTTCTGCCAAATTTGATGTACGTAGTTTCCTCCTATGTTTTACTGGAATATGAAAGACAGTCAATCCTTCTCGAATATTTTCATCAGCCCACTGTGTTAATCGTGGCTGATTTTTTTGATATTTTTCAACAAAAAGATTTAAAAAGCGTTCTGCATTTTCTAAATCTGGTGCATTAAAAATACTTCTAATTTCAGCTGCAATGATTGGTACATCATCTTTTTTGCTTACATAGTGTTGTGCATTTTGTTGTAAGTGAAACTGACATCGTTGCCACGAAATACCAGGAAAAACGGCAGCGATAGCTGCACGTAATCCTGTGTGATCATCGCTTGTTATCATTACTAGTCCATGTAGCCCACGCTTTATTAAGCCTTCGAGGAAGCTTCTCCAGTTTACTTCTGCTTCACTAAAAGCAACATCAGCGTCAAGAATATACCTATTTCCGTCATAATCAATACCTATTGCTACTAAAAGTGCTTGTTTCATCACTTTTGAGCCTTCTCTCACTGATTCATAGGTTGCATCAAGTAACAAATATTGTATTGCTCCTATTGGTTGTTCGCGCCAAGAAGTTATTTCTTCATCAAGCTCTTTTGCAAGACGACTTACCTGAGAAGAACTCACACTTGTACCACACAATATTTCAACGATATCAGAAACTCTACGTGTGCTAACTCCTTTGACATACATTTCTGCTATTGCTAATTTAAGTGCTCTCTCACTTCTCATACCTTTATCGATACAGCTCGGATAAAATTCAAACCCTCGCACTTGAGGAATTTTTAATTGCACTTTACCTGTTGCAAGTGTAACTGCTTTATCTTTAAATCCATTTGCGTAACCGAGACGTTCTTCGGTTCTCTCGTAAGGTTCTGCTTGCAGTGCTTGGGATCTCTCAAGTTTCATTGCTTCATTTACCACCTTTTCTATAACTCGAGAAAATTTATTCTCTTCATTTGCTGATAACACTTGGATTATTTCGTCCATAAGTGTATAATCTGTTTTGTAGGCCATCGGGTTCTCCTTTATGGTTTGATTGGTTTTATACTTACCATTGAACTCGATTGGCCTGCTTTTTTCAACCCAATTTACAGAAAGAATTGTACACTAACGGTCAAAATACCACTTTACTACCACTTTTTTACCTAAAAATACCACTTTACTACCACTTTTTTTAGCTTATTTTGCCCATAAAGCCCACAATCGGAAGAGTTTTATTGTCTAAAAACCATAATGTTATGGTCATCAAAAAGATTTCAAAAACAGGACGAGCCCTTCATACCATAATGTTATGGTTTTAGCGGAAACATCCGAGCGATGAAAAGCGGAAATTTTTCACCGATGATGACAACTGCCAAACCATAATGTTATGG
>DATERO010000244.1:0-6115 GCA_035271465.1 Dysgonamonadaceae bacterium
TGTAGTACGACAGGGAAGAAGCCCGCAATCGGCAACTAAATCATAGCGCAGCCGTTATGCTTTATTTTAAAAAGACAGAGATATGCCATTATTTGAGATAAAAAACAAGAAAGCGAAACAAGTTAACACTAAAGAGTTTAAGAATGAGTTAGAGTTACATCAACTCATTGACAAGAATCTTGAGGAAATTTTTGGTGTCAGGTTTATTAAAGATGAGCATATTACAGATAAGCATGGACGAATTGAAACATTAGGACTTGATGAAAGCAACAGACCAATTGTAATTGAGTACAAAAAGACAAAAGAAAAAGGACAGCTTGTACAAGCCAATCGATACATGACTTGGATTAAACAAAACCCAGATTCTTTCGAATTGCTGGCCAGAAAAAACATTAAAAACCTAAGCGGAGAAATAGATTTTTCAAATCCTCGGATTTTATGTTTTGCACAAGAATATAGTATAGATGATAAATGTTTAGCGTTATCTCTCGGTGCAGAATTATGGAAATATAGATACTACGAAAATGATACTCTTGTAATTTCAAGAGAAGAAGAACCTGAACAATTAATTACAACTAAGAATAAAGGATTGACGATTGAAAAAATTGAACGAACACCACGTGTTGCTAAAACTGTTGAACAACATTTACAAGGCGCATCTTCAGAATTGATAAGTTTATTTAACAGACTAGATATTGAAATAAAAGACATAAGCTCTGAGGTTGAGTGCTATACGACAAATGCAGAGATAATATATAAAACATCTCGAAACTTTGTTTATATGGCTGTTCAGAATAAAAACAATTGTTTAAGACTTCTACTCAGAACTATGAACGATGATTATATTGACAACAAAGACCTAACTAAGGCAATTCCAAAAACTCATGGTTACGGTAACATAACAAGACAACTTCATATTTCGCCAAAAGACGAGCAAACTGGTAAATTTACTCTTGACGATATCATGGATTTAATAAATCAATCATATGAATCGACACAATAAAAACAAAGCATAACAAGTCGCTATAATTAATTGCCGTATTCGTTCGGAAAACTTACTTTTCAGCCCGCTACAATTTTGGTGGAGTACGACAGGGAATCGCCCGCAATCGGCAACTAAATCATAGCGCAGTCCGTTGTGCTTCATGCAAAAAAGAGAACTGAACTTTGAATGTTAATAGAATTGAAATAGGAAAAAACCAAACTGACAGACAAAAAAATCTGAAAGCCCTGGCTTCGCATTTTTTGAAATTTCTCTGCCAACCCGCATTTGGCAAATTTGAAAAGCCACGCAAGCCATCGCAAAAGCCAAGCTTTACAAAAGAGCCAAATCTCCAACTCTCTACCCTGATAATAAATATTTAGTCAAATGGCATACACTACCGAAGAAACCATAGAACCTTTTTGGGCAGAATTTTCCTCTGCTGCCAGTGGTAGAGATCCATTGGCTATTCAAAATAGCAGTGTGGTTATCTACACGAAAATGGTAGTTGGCATTACCAACGTTACCAACCGCATTCGCTACAATGGATTCTTCTGCTGGATATTTGATACCATTCTTCAAAACATCGACAAGAAAAATTCGCTGCAAGAGCAAATACGTTACAGCCGCAGAGCTGAATTGCTGTTAGCGTATATGATGGTAAAAAACTTCGAGGGTATTACTGGTGTGAGCGGGAGTGCTTACGCAGGAAAAAATCTAGACACAGTAATTAGTCTTAAAAATGGTGCCGACTGGGAATCGAAAACAGAAGATGGTCCGAGCCTTTATTGGAAATTCAAACTGGGCGTTTTTGGCCAGTATTACAGTGGAGTCGTTCGTGACCTTAATTTAATCAATCATCCCAACGCACAGCTTGAACTAAATATCTACACACTAACCGAAAAGGGAAAAGAACTTGCCAAAGCTTTTGAAGAAAATATACCTAAAGTAGAGCGTGACCTATTTTGGAATTCGGTGTTAAATGGCAAAATTCAAGAATCTGAATTAGCTAATCTGAAAGCATTTGCCTTGCATGAAATACCAGAAGGCAGTAATGAACGCATCTTTTATGAAAAAGCAATTCTAGCTGCAGACAATAGAAAGGCTGAACCCACATTCAACCGAAGCGATACCATTAAACTGATTTTGGATCATCTAAGTGAGCAAAGCGAAGGCGTTGAAAATTTGGTGAGCTCCTTTTTAAGGTCCAACTATCAATCGCATCAAAATGAAGATACGCTGCAAAAAGATGCAGCCACAGCATGGTACCTCTTTGAAATAAACGAGCTTATTCATGTGGCATTTGAGCATTTTCACGCATGTTTCCTCTACTTCATCGAAACCTATCCCACCTTATTGGATAATAAAATTGAGGCACTTGTAAAAGAAACACTGGAAGCCTTTGAATTTGAAGGTTCACTTGAAGGAATAGATTCCATCAAACAATTTACAGAGCAGATTGCAACCGAAGGAGAAGATATTTATGTTTCTTATGATGAAATGGAAAAGTCATTTCGTGCGCGGGAATTTGGGACTTGCCTTATGCAAGCCGTCAAAACCATTTTGCATGTGCAGGTCAACAGCAGTGCTCAAGTAGAACAACTAGAAGAATTTGCAGTAGCACCGGAAAATAATTTTAATCGCATTGGCTATGCCATTGATCTTATTCATGAATTGGTCATTTCCCAAAGGGAATTAAGCGTTCCGGATTATGTAAAAGCCATCCTCATAAAAGCCATCAATCTGCACACCTTTTCATCGTATAGTAAAACACGGATTGGTCAAAGCCTGGTGCACAATTACATGATTGAGGATTATTCAGTTTGGCGCTTGAGAGAAACATTGCCAAACCGCACTACTCCACGTTTGCAAAACGTACTTCAATACATCATTGATATTGGCTGGATAAAAAAAGAAGGTAAAGTCTTCACAATTAGTGAAACGGGTAAGAATATAATTGGAGGTGTATGAAAAATAGAATCCTCCTAAAAGAAATACCATCAGGCAAATTCCATTCGGCCATATTTACTACGTATTCTATTAATCTATATTATTTAGAACAACAGGTATTGCCCTTATTGGGATCTAAGGGAATTCATTATGTTTCCATTCTTGCTGATGGCGCCATGCTTTCAACTCAGTTGGAAAATTATGGATATTTGAGTCAAACACGAAAGAGAAATTATTCGGTACATGGCATTCAAAGTAGCGGTGCGTTTCATCCCAAACTGATATTTCTTGCCGGACCGGATTCAATTTTATTATTGGTAGGTTCAGGAAATCTAACATCTTCAGGTCATGGAAAAAATTTAGAGGTTTGGAACCCGGTTTACGTCAGTAGTTTAGATGATGCCAAATATGGTTTTGTTATTCAAGCATGGAACTATATGAAGCAGTTGCATGCAGATTTAGGGGATTCTGCTAATAGCAAACTAAAAAGTATAGAAGAGAATTGCTTTTTACTTTCCAATAAATCAGATGTTGAGGAAACAGCAACTTTTGATCTGGATGGACAAAGTCAAATTAGTTTCCATGCCAACAGTAAAAGTAACTCCCTCTTTACCCAAGTTTCAGAAATAGTTGGAGATGATGAAATTGAAAACATCTCTATCATGTGTCCTTTTCACAATAAAGAAGGCAAGTTTATACATGAACTGAACAAGCGGTATAGCCCCAAACAAATCAACGTTATTATCCAGGAAAATTTTGGTTCACTGCCCTTTAAAATGGCTGCATCATCCAATGTGCGCTTTTTTGAATGGACAGAAGTACTGCAAGAAAAGCAACGACAAAGTTATTTTCATGCCAAGAATATCATACTAGAAGGCAAAAACAAAAACTACCTTATCTCAGGAAGTGCGAATGCCTCTATTGCAGCCTTTGGGTCTTTATCTGTCCCAGCTAAAAATCAGGAGTCGTGTATCATTTATCAAAGTGCTCAGGTAAATTATCATGACTTGTTATCGTTAGAAACAAAAGGGTCGGCAGTTAACCTGCGAGATTACGAACCCGAAGAAGAGGCACTTCCGTCCGAAGCATACAGCCAGTCAACTTCTGCTTTTATCAAATCGGCAGAAAAGAATTTTGAAATCGTCAATCTGATAATACGAGCAAAAGACAAGATTGATAATGCTTCTATTCTATTGTTTGATTCCAAAGGAATCGTTCAATTTCAGGAGATAATTTCATGGGAATCTGGAGAACATAATCAGCAGATTTCAATAAGTAGTGGTGTTGCTTTGATGTTTGCTCAGGTTTCAATTGATGGAAAAGAAATCTCTAATCGGCAATTCATAACAGATATTAATGCTTTTGAAAGTACGAATCCATCTCCAAGGAATAGATCATTAAATCAAATAAGAAAACTGATAGAGAGCGGCAATTTTTCTACCCCAAAAATTATTGACTATCTCAATACAATTTATAAACAAAAAGAAACTAAGAAAGGAATCTCAAAAGCAGGTTCACAAGAAGAGCGAGATGATGAATTGCCCGAGGAGAAAGATGATAATATCCTATATCTAAGCTATGCTGAAATTCAGGAAAGGGCTAAGCAGATAGATAATCAGGGGAAGATTCATCATTATATAGAATACAAAGGAGTACGGCTTTGGGAAAGCATTTTCTCCTACCTTAAAGAGAGTCGTGAAAAGGAATTACAAGCTAAAATTGACGAAGAAGAAACAGAAGACATTAATAGCTCTGGGGGTCGTTCAGAAAAGAAAGAACCCAAGGCAAAACGTGCTATTTCTAAATCGAGTTATGATAGGTTGAAGGATAAAGTCATAAAGTTCCTTGACAGCTATCACGAGATATTAAGTCAAAAAACAACGGACCCTAAAAGTGAACAACCGTCTTTGATTGATCTTTCCATGTATTTGATTATGCTGGAAATACTGCTGCATTTAATTGGTCATAAAGAAACCATTGCAGAAGAGGATAAAGAAAAGCACTTGCTCACAATCCCTTTTTCAAAAAAGGTTAATTCGTGGAGTGAATATTTGATACAATTCATAGGTATGTTTACTATGTGGTGTGCTCAGCAAAAAGGCTTCAAGGATGTTGATAGCGCAGACTACAGACTAAAACTGGAACACTATCAATCAATGGCTTTTAAAACCAATTTGAGTGCACTTTCAATTTGCAAACTCGTCAATGAAGATTCTGATTTTATGAATTTAAGCCAGTGGTATCAACTCAATTTTCTCAATTCTAATTTGGTTTTTAATTCATCCAATCATAGTCATACTGACACTGAAGAATTTATCTCTTTTGTTCCTCAAAACGTGCTTGACAATTTTGGCGAAACAACTATTGAAGATGAAATTTCAAATAACCTAACACAACTAACTTCCATAAAAATCAAGACCAATGATTTTGTTGTTGGAGATTTTTATTACCATTCAGAATTGGGTTTTACGTTTTTAGATAAGGTAATTCAAAATCCGAATAATACCTTTTACAAATTGTTTACTCCAGGCTTTGAGTGGGATGAAGAGATAAACAATTTTTGGAATGGACAAGTATTCTCTATTAAAGAAAAAAGATGGTTGAAATCACGAAAGGATTAAGCCCTCGCACACTTGTAAGCACATTTGCAGGTCGCACAATGCCAACGCATGACCAAAACCTGCAAAAGAGCTTTCAAGTCCCTGCCCGAGAAAAGAGAAATTTAAAAAAATGCCCCACCGCACAAGTGGATATTGAAAACGAGGATAAAAACGAAAGAAAATAAAGCACGAAAGCACAACAATGGCTATACGTAATGCGGGTTTTGATGCTAAATTGAAAGTAAATGAACATTAACAAACATATCGGCAGGCTGAAAGAGTTGTGGTATTTAATCCCGCACTACGCATAGCCGAGCCGTTGGGTGGCATGTTACGACACATTATAAGATTCAATTTCTATTCTTTTGAAGTTTTATATAAATTTAAATAAACCAAAATTATGATTTTACAAATTATTGAGAAAATGAATGAGGGTGGCGCTATTTTCACATACCCAATCTTAGCGACAATTATTGTTGTTACAATTTACTTTATAAAAGCATTAAGAAACAAGTTAAGAATTAATGGTTTTGCTAAGCTAATTGCAAGTTACGGCTGGTTTGTTTTTGCTTGGGGAAATGTT
>DATERO010000245.1:0-3078 GCA_035271465.1 Dysgonamonadaceae bacterium
AAAATGAAAGCCGACCGCATAACATCACCTATACGCAAGCAGGGGGTTCGTGCTTCGTAAGACAGGAAAGTGGTAAATTTGAAGTTCAGTTCTTCGTAGGAAGTTCAGTGGTTAAAATCCCTGCCTGCGTATAGCTGAGAAACGTTAGGTGCAAGCTTAGACAAACAAACATAGACTAATCAATAATTAAAAAACATAAAATATGGAATGGATTTTTGACGGAATAGGGACCGCAATAATAACGCTAATAGTTGGCCTTCTAACTGGCGGTGCAGTGGGATATAAAATTGGCATTAACAAGAACACAGTCAAACAAAAGCAAAAGGCTGGCGATAATTCTTCACAAATTCAAATTGGGAGAGACAGTAATGGCAAGTAAACAAATCCAAGAAGCTGGTGACAATTCTCAGCAATTGCAAGCGAACAATATGATTGTCAATATAGGTATTGATGAGAAAAGGGCAAGAGAAATTTATCAAGAAATGAACTTGCAATTAAGAAAAGACTATTCTCAAGAAGCACTCAATATAGCAAATTCAAGAGTGACAGAATTTGAAAATAGACTTTTGCCTAAAATGGAAGCGGTTGAAGGAGCCTTAGAAGCTTTTGCCGACCCAAGTTTTCAATTATTACTTGTTGAAGCACAAAAGACAGCAGCTTCTACAGAGAGACCAGCTGATTATGACCTTTTATCAGAATTACTAATACATCGTTTTCAGAAAGGAGACAATAGGGTGACAAGAGCTGGAATTAGTCGTGCTGTTGAAATAGTTGACAAAATTTCTGATGATGCTTTACTTGGCTTGACCGTTTTTCATTCCGTAAATTACTTTTTCCCAGCAAGTGGAATTATTCAACAAGGACTGAATACTCTTAATGACTTATTTGGTAAATTGTTTTATAGCAATCTTCCTGTTGGTAGCGAATGGCTTGACCATTTAGACATTTTAGATGCCATAAGAGTTAGCAATTTTGGTGGTCTTAAAAAAATAGAACAATATTATCCAGAGATGTTGAGTGGTTATATTGATATAGGAATTGAAAAGAATTCTGACGACTTCAATAAAGCCATTGAATTGCTCAAAAATAACGGACTTCCACAGAACATTTTAATTGACCACGAATTGAATAGTGATTATGTTAGAGTAGTCCTACCCAATAAAGACCATATTGACACTTTAGCACTGCACCATCAAATAGTGAATAATGGTCAGTTGTCAATAATAAAAGTTCCCTTGACTGATGCACAAAAAAATATTGTGAAATCAATATATGACTTATATAAGAAGGATGCAGGTATAAGACAACAGAATGTCAATAAATTTATGGAAGAGTGGAACAAACAACCGAATTTAAGTAAACTAAGAGAATGGTGGGACAACATCAATGCAGGAATACAATTAACCTCAGTTGGTAAAGTATTAGCTCATTCTAATGCACAAAGGTGTGACAAAAACTTACCTCCTTTAAATTAAATGACAAAAAAGCCAGCACCTAACAGCTGTTTGCCGCAATGGGGGCTGACGTGGTTAAATAAAGTGCTGTGCTTCTATCAACATTTGTGCTTGGTTGACAGTGAAGTGCTCCGAAATCCCCCACTGCGGCAAGCGCCAAAACGTTAGCGGCAACCATAAAGAACCGTGCGATGAAGAAATTGACGACTATAATATTGAATGAATTGAAAGAATTCAACCATTTCTTTAAAGAGCAGGAAATTCCAGCCAAGACTATCCTTCTACATGAAGGACAAATCTCAAAAACAATGTTTTTTATTGAGAAAGGTTGTTTGCGGACTTGGATAAATAATGACGGTAAAGAAATTACAACTCAATTTTTCTTCGAAGGAGACGGGGTTTCTTCAATTGAGAGTTTTAGGACAAATCAACCGAGTTTATACAGTATCGAAAGTTTAGAACCTTGTATTTTAAAAACTTTATCACAAAAGGATTTTCAGATTGTTTTGGAGAGTTCCCCTGAATTAAGAAAGAAATTAGAAGACCACTTATTCAGACGGCTTTTTCAATCTCAACAACTTTTATATTCATTTCTAAAAAACAAACCAAAAAAACGATACGAAGAGTTAATAAAACAACATCCTCTTATTATTCAGCGAGTTCCGCAACATTATATTGCTTCCTATTTAGGCATTACACCTGTTTCACTAAGCAGAATACGAAACAGACAATAAAACTCATTTCTTTACAATTGTTATCGTTCAATTCCTTTACGACTTCTTAACTTTGCACTAAATATAAACAGTAAATAATGAGAATCGTAATAGTATTCAATCATCCTTACGAGGGAAGTTATTGCAACGCAATCCTAAACGCAGTAACAAAAGGTCTTCAAAAGGCTGGTCACGAAGTGGACCTTATGCACCTTGACAATGACAGATTTAATCCCGTAATGACACAAGACGACTTACAAGCCTTCGTTGCACATCAACCCATCGACCCTCAGGTAATTAATTACAACGAGCGTTTAAAAAAGGCTGACCACTTAATTTTTATTTTCCCTATTTGGTGGGATATTATGCCTGCAACTACCAAAGGTTTTATTGACCGTGTACTATTTCCAGGCGTGGTATATGACCATCATCCCCGAGGCTTCGGCTTAGTGCCACTTCTAAAAAATATGAGAAGTGTAACAATTATCACTACAATGAACAAGCCCAAAATAATGTATTCCTTACTAATAGGTAATTTGATTAGGAAAGTGATGTTACAAAGCGTTTTTAAGACTATGGGATATAAGCGACTGAAATGGATTAGTTTTACTTCTGTTAAATCTGTAAGTCAAGAAAAAAGGAAAAATTGGCTTAGAATCATTGAAACACGATTTTCGTCATTCAATTAAAAAAGATGTATTATGAAGTTGAGCAGAAGTTTTATCACCCCATTAATAACAATAATTTTCCTTGTTGTTGCCCTCTCAGGTTTACTAATGTTTTTTCATGTATTTGATGGATATACAGAGGTTGTACATGAAATTTTGGGGCTTTTCTTTGTCGTGTTTTCAGTATTACATGTCATACTCAACTGGAAGGCCTTCAAAATTTATTTCAAAAAGCGTGTTTTC
>DATERO010000246.1:0-19780 GCA_035271465.1 Dysgonamonadaceae bacterium
CAAAGGCGAACATAAAAGAATCACATATAAGGAATTGAAAGAAAAAAGCGATCAAGCAGCTTCTTTTTTTTTGCAACTAGGCATCAACAAAGGAGACATGGTGATGCTCATTTTAAAAAGAAGACTTCAGTTTTGGTATGCCATACTAGGGTTACATAAAATTGGAGCAATTGCAATTCCTGCTACCCACTTACTAACAAAAAAAGACATCGTATATAGGAACAATGCTGCTAACGTTAAAGCAATTATATCCGTTGATGATGATATGGTGCTATCGCATATAGATGAATCAATATCTGAATCACCGAGTGTGGAAATAAAGATACATTGTGGTAAAACAGATAAGTCGGGTTGGATAGATTTTGAAAAAGGGTTGCTCAATGCGCCTAAGTTTGTTCGTCCAGCTCATGTGAATGACAACAATGACATGATGTTGTTGTACTTTACTTCGGGTACTACTGGAGAACCCAAAATGGTGATTCATAACTTTGTATATCCACTTGGACATATTGTAACAGCCAAATATTGGCACAACTTACATGAGAATAGTCTTCACCTCACCGTTGCTGACACTGGTTGGGGAAAAGCAGTTTGGGGTAAACTATATGGTCAAATGATTGTAGGAGCAGAAATTATGATATACGATCATGAAAAGTTTGTGCCTACAGAGTTGCTTCAATTAATAGCTAATTATAAAGTAACTTCTTTCTGTGCCCCTCCTACTATATACCGGTTTCTTATCAAAGAAGATTTGTCAAAATATGATTTATCTTCACTCGAGTATGTTACCACTGCAGGAGAGGCATTAAACCCTTCTGTGTTTGATGAGTTTCAAAATGCCACAAGCTTAATGATTCGCGAAGCATTCGGTCAGACAGAAACAACGGCAACTATTATCACATTTCCATGGATGAAACCTGTACCAGGGTCAATGGGCGTTCCCAATCCTACTTATGATATGGATTTGATTGACTCAGAGGGACGCTCAGTAGAAGATGGTGAGATAGGCGAAGTAATATTTCGAACAGATAAGTCGATCCCCTTAGGATTATTTATGGGATATTATAAAGACGAAGAGTTGACACGTTCGGTTTATAATAATAACATATACCGAACTGGCGATATGGCTTGGAGAGATCAAAATGGATATTTTTGGTTTGAAGGTAGAACAGACGATGTGATTAAGAGTTCAGGTTACAGAATTGGACCTTTTGAAGTAGAAAGTGCTATATTAACTCATCCATCAGTAGTTGAATGTGCAGTTACAGGAGTCCCTGATGAAATTAGGGGGCAAATTATTAAAGCAACCGTTGTATTGAATGGAGACTTCAAGCATCTCGATAAAGATGTATTGACAAAGGAGATTCAAGACCATACTAAAAAGGTTACAGCACCTTACAAATATCCGCGTATCATAGAGTTTGTTGATGAATTACCAAAAACAATAAGTGGAAAAATCAAACGAGCAGAAATAAGGAAAAGATAATCACTGTTTTTTTATATCATTTGTAAGTTTATTCACTTCCATTCTTGCTTTTAACATCCCATTGAGGGAAGCCTGAAAGTAAGGATACTAAACAATTTCATCAACTTCATTGTTGTCTTTAGTATAATACTAACCTTTAGATAGAAGAGTGTGAGAAAATTTCACACTCTCCTCTATCCATTTTAAAACTAAAAAACAATTATGGCACAAGTAGAATCAAATATGATGAAACTGGGAACAAAAGCACCGACATTTTCTTTGCCTGATGTTGTTTCTGGAAAAACAATATCACTTTCAGATGTAAAATCAAATATAGCTACAATCGTTGTTTTCATTTGCAACCATTGTCCGTTTGTAAAACATATCAATTCGAAATTGGTGGAAGTAGCTAATAAATATCAAGCTCAAGGTGTTCAATTTATAACTATCAGCAGCAACGATGTAGAAACACATCCGCACGATGGACCGGAGTTTATGAAGCAAATTGCCGAACAAAACTCCTATCCTTTCCCTTACCTTTATGACGAAACCCAAGAAGTAGCAAAAGCATATCGTGCTGAGTGCACACCCGACTTTTTCATGTTCGATGGAGACCTCAAATGCGTTTATCGTGGTCAGTTTGATGACTCACGACCCAACAAAGGCGAAGCTACAGGAAAAGACCTTTCCGCTGCTTTAGATGCAGTCATTGCAGGCGAAAAAGTGAGCGAAGAGCAAAAACCAAGCATTGGATGCAATATAAAGTGGAAGTAAAGTGATGTGAGAATGTAGAGTAAAGTAGTTGATTTTATTTAGATGAATGTATCGCTAACGCTTTTTTAGAGCGTGTGTCACATAAGCGATAGTAGGTTGTTCTTCTCTTTTATATCTTTACTCTCTTGTAATATATTCTATCACAATTTAAATTTCTTTTTTTTGCTTCGCAACACACCGATTGCAAATCGGTGCGAGAGGGGGGCTCTTATTTTACAATGGTGAAATAGAATTCCTGATGCCCGGATTTCAACTTTACTATGATGAAATTGAATTCCTGATGCCCGGATTTCAACTTTGCTCTGGTGAAATAAAATTCCTGATACCCTCTTTTGAATTTTACATTCTATTATACAACAAACTAACACAATATAGGTGTTGTACTGTCTGTAGTAATTAATACAACAACACCAATCCTCTTTAAGTATTTGAAAAGCAAAAAAAATCATCTAATCACCACCCAATCATTCTCCAAAAAAGTCTTTCATCAAAATAAACACAAAAATCAATAACTTTGCACCCATTTTTTATTTAGCTTTGTCTCACTATAAAAGAAGTTGCTTGTTACAAATGATCAATATCTTTGTGAAGAAAATAAAAATGTGGAGAATGAAATTTAGTGTGGAAATGAAAAGAAGTAGCATTTTGCTTATTTGCTTTGTCTTTTATTCTGTTGCAAATGCACAACAAGAATTAGAGTTAAATCCTGTTGAACAGCTACCACAACAAATTAAAATGCAGGATGAAGCAATCAAAGCAGTGCAAAAACTAAAAGTGTCTGGTTATATTCAACCCCAGTTCCAGTATGGGGAAGAAGATGCCTCCCTTAGTGTTGGAGCTGCAAATGGAAATGAGAGTACGTCATTTAATCGTATCGGGATCCGTCGAGGTCGAATCAAAATTACTTATGACGAAGGTATTGCATCGGTTGTGTTTCAACTCAATATGACTGAAAAAGGAGTTGGTATTAAAGATGCCTACTTGAACTTGAAAGAGCCATGGCTTGGAACAAATACATTGCGTGTGGGAGTTTTTGGTCATCCCTTTGGATACGAAATTAATCAGTCGTCTTCTAGCCGTGAAACACCCGAACGCTCATTGATATTTCGGACTCTTTTTCCTGAAGCACGCGATATTGGAGGAATGCTAATTATGCAGACCGCGAAAACATCTCCTTTACATTTTCTGAAACTGGAAGCTGGTTTTTTTGCTGGAAATGGCATTAAACAAGAAATCGATAATAGAAAAGATTTTATTGGGCATCTGTCTGCTGATAAAAATATTAGTGATAATATAAACCTTGGTTTTGGTTTATCATATTACAATGGAGGCGTTTACCAGGGTAAAGAAAATATATACTCCATGTTGGGAAAAGCATTTGTTTTAAATAGTGATGATTCCAACTTAGGTAAATTTGCCAAACGTGAATATTTTGGATTTGATGGTCAATTTAACATCATTAGTCCCGTAGGGAAAACGAAACTTAGGGGTGAATATCTATGGGGGACGCAACCTGGGAACATTTCGGGAAGTAAAAGCCCAAATTCATCAGCTTTGGCAACTACTGACACCTATATTCGTAATTTCAATGGTGGATATGTGATGTTTGTTCAAGATATAGGCTTCACACCCTTTTCTGCAGTTCTAAAATATGATTGGTATGATCCAAATACAAAAGTTGCAGCAAATGAGATTGGTCTAAATGATACAAATAAAGGAGATATTGACTACAGAACTTTTGGGTTAGGATTTTTATGGAGAGTTACCAACAATGTTCGCTTGCAGGCTTATTACGAATTTGTAAATAATGAAAAATCTGAGAGCCTTAGCTCATATAATAAAGACCTGGAGGATGACGTTTTTACACTACGTTTGCAGTATAAGTTTTAAAGCACACTGTCATATTTAACACTATTTTCTTCAGCCCCTTACAAAACCCTTCCTAAACAAATTCTCATTTTCAATTGTTTATTTAATATAACGATAAAGAAAGCAAAAACAAGCTTTTTTTAAAGTGAAAGCGTTTACTACTTCCTTAGTGGTCCTTTATTTCAATATACACTACAATTAAATTAATAGAGAGATCGCTTTTTTTGAGTTGCTTTTCTAATATACACTAAATAAGAAATTAGGGTAAAATAAATGTATCATAACTTAAACACAAACTACTATGGCTATAGATTTAATCAATATTTCAAGAAATTCTTTTACTGATAAATCCTATGCAGATATCTCTCAACATGTGGGTATAAGCACTGAATCAACAAAGAATGGTCTGAATGCACTTGTACCTGCAGTATTGGGTTGTATATTGGGTAACAATACTGTGACAAGTGCAACGCAGCCGTCATGGTGGAATGCAATGAAGGAGGAGTATCCATATACTGATGAGGAGTATATTGATACGGACAACATCAACAAATCATCATTTCTTATTAAAGGCAGAGAGATATTATCTGGCATGTTTCGAACCAATCATGACGAGCTGGTGAAATCTGTAGGTAACGTTTCGGGTGTTCCCAAAGATAAATCGGCTGGTTTAATTGAAGTAGGCGTTCCGCTCATTATTGGCTATTTGAGTAACTGGGTAAGAAGAAAAGGCTGGAGATTTAATGAGCTAATTGCCAACTTAACTGAAAATAAATCTTCAATTGTGGCAGCATTACCTGCTGGAATCTCTTCCGCTCATTTTGGTTTGAAAAACGTACATAAGAGTCACATACCAGAAACTAAAAGCAACATAACTGATACCAAGAGTGACTTTTCTGAAACAATTGAAAGCGAGATTCCCACACAACGTCATGCTGTGAAGAAAAATAAAAATGGACTAATGTGGATAATTGGATTAGTGGTATTGGCTCTATTGTTGTGGTATTTCTTAGGGAACAAATCGAGTGTTAGAGAAATCAGGAAAGTGAGAGATGAAATATTAGTCCCAGACAAAAACGATTCCGTAGCTGATGCATCAGTTCGAAAAGGTGGAATGGGTGAAACTTATTATGATTTAGATTGGGTTGTAATGAAAGATTAGGTATAACCAGTAAAATTATGTGTTTTTTAATCTACTGTTTAACAAAAATGAATGTTACGCTCTTTCAAAGCTTCAGTCCTTAGCACATGCTCACTTCATTTGGCGATGCCCAATGCTGTTGTCTATTAGGGCGTTGCCCCTACATCAGTTTATTTAGAGATTTGTTAGACCTGAGTAAATGCTTCTGTTCCTTGCTCTGGATGAGCAAAAAAACAAAACACATAATTTGATGTATGTTCCAACATTAAGGATTATATCAAAAAAAGGACGACAAATGAATGCCGTCCTTTTTTTAAAATTATCCTATAACAATAAACAATCTTATCCCGGATCACACGTATAACTATGTGTTTTGATTAATATATACATGCAACGCTTTAGGTGCAACTGTTTATTCATAACTCTTCTATTTGAGCTATCACATGTAAGAATATTAATAAGGTAATAAGGTTTGTGGAGTACAGTTAATCTCTGTTACTAAGGTTCTACTAATTCTTTTATCTTTAGGTTTACTTGATGAACACTATTGCTTCTCTATCACTTTTGCAATTCAAATTGAATTACTCTACATAAGATTCAATCCTTTTCCAAACCTTAGTAATTTGCTGTAAATTATCACAATGCAAACCTTATTACCTTATTTCAATAAAACTAGATTTATAATAATATAAACGCTACCTATATCTTTTAATAAAATTGCTCTTTACTCAAACACATAGTTTTACAGCGATCCCTTGTCTCTTGTCCCTTGTCCCTTGTCTCCTATCTAACCAATTGCAACTCCTCAATAACATGTGGAGCTTTCATAATTTTGTCAATCACATAGAGACAATATCTAATATCTACGCTAATGGTGCGCTGCATTTCGGGCTCAAAAATAATATCACCACTTAATGCTTCCCAATTACCATCGAATGCTAGACCCAATAGCTCCGCATTGCCATTTAAAACAGGGCTACCCGAGTTACCACCTGTGATGTCATTGTTTGACAAGAAACAAGTAACCAGTTCGCCATCTTCATTTTGGTATTGACCAAAATCTGCTTTGCGAAGCTCTGCCAATATTTCAGGTTGAACATCAAACTCTGGATCACCAGGAATTTCTTTCTCTAGCACACCTTTTGTGGTAGTGTAATAATTATACCACATACCATCTCGTGGCTCATATCCTTGCACTGTACCATAGCTCAATCGTTGTGTGAAGTTGGCATCGGGCGAGTACGCAAAGTCAGGATTCATTTCCATAAGAGCAGCCATGAACTCGCGTTCTGCGGTCAAGATCTCTTGATAAGACCCAATCATTCTTTCAGACATCTCGTACTCCATGTCTTTAACTGATAGAGCTAAGTTCATTGCGGGGTCTTTTTGAATGTCTTTGTTATCTTTTTTCTTCAACAAAGTCATCAACTCATCTAAATTGACAAATTGAGATTCTTGGAACAACCAATCGGCATACTTTTCATAATCGCCATCAAACTTATTTTCAATAAAACTATAGATATCAGGCAAGTTATCTTTTGATACACGCGATGCATACAAACGAAGCATTACTGGCAACACTCTTTTGTCAAGTTCAGGTTCGTAATCTTTATAAGCATTAAGAATTTGATCATTGATAAAGTCCTCTTTGTCCTTTTCAGTATTATTGATATCAAATGCTAAGAGTGTATTAGCAAAACGGATGATCTCGATGCCGTTTCTGAAAGTTTCTAAGAAGTAAGTTGTCTTTAAAGCATCCTCCGCAGAACTTTTATAAGCGTTTTCGAGTGTTGAAAGCGTATTCCCGTATTTGGCTTTTGCTTCAGGATTGTTTTCTATCCACTCACCCAATTCTTTTTCGAGTGCCTCTTTTTCTTTCACAATGCCTAAGTTTGTCAATGCCTCATTCATACCCATCGAGTTTTTCCAATAGTTGGAGCTCCCTGAGTATTTAGATGCATATTTGATACGAACAGCATCACTCTTATTCATTGCTTCGCGCCAAATTTCTTGCTTAGCTCCTCTCACTTCAATGCGAGGTTTATTTTCGGAGTCCATCATGCGTTGTATACCCCACGATGATAGGTAACGTTTAGTTGTACCTGGGAAACCAATGGTCATTGCATAATCGTTCTCTTTATAACCAGTAAGCGAAACTGGAACTACATATTTTGGTTGGTAAGGAACATTGTCAGCGCTATACTCTGCTGGCTTATTGTCTTTGTCGGCATATACTCTAAAAACTGAGAAGTCACCCGTTTGACGTGGCCACATCCAGTTGTCAGTGTCACCACCAAACTTACCAATAGAAGAAGGAGGAGCAACCACTAAGCGAACGTCGCGAAATACATCATAAATTACCATGTAGTATTTATTGCCGGCATAAAATGGAACAACGCGTGCTTGTGAGAAAGGATCATTATCATACTCTTCCATCAAAACATTAGATATAGAGTCAATAGCCAGTTGGCGTTGTACTTCACTCAAAACAGCTGGAAGTTGAGACATAACTTCGCTAGTTACATCTTTGGTAGATCGTAAAAATAAAACTGTTAATCCATCTGCAGCTAATTCACTATTCATGTCTTGAGCAGCAAACCCATCTTTGAGGTAGTCATGCTCTACTGCACTCAGCTTTTGAATAGCACCATATCCGCAGTGATGATTGGTAAAGATCAATCCTTTTTCGGAAACCGCAACACCGGTACATCCTCCACCAAATATAACAACGCCATCTTTGAGCGAAGCATTCTCTTCGTCATAAACCTTGTCAATTGGGAAAGTGAAACCAAGCTCTTGCATGCGTGCAATACTTTGTTGATTCAACTCTTTTAATAGCCACATACCTTCATCAGCTTTTGCGAAGAAAACTGAAAATAATATGGCTATTGTTAATAGCATTTTTTTCATAATAGAATATTTATTGATTTTATGTTAGAAATATTATACTGTAATTACCTGAAGTACTTTCCAATGAGTGGAAGCTCTCGCAAAGGTAATTCTTTTTTAATTGTCACAAACAAGTAGATTAGCACTATTATTGTATTGAAAGCAACACGTATAATAACGTTGGAAGTAAATGAAAAGTTGAGATACATCACTGCGCCTAATAATATAGTAAGCAAAACAAAGTTTAGTGCTGTTTTCAGATTGTAGGGAATGGGGTAATGTTTTTGACCTAAAAAATAGGATAAAGTCATCATAGCCAGATTGGCGAAAAAGGATGCCCACGCACAAGCCATGTATCCGTAGTGTGGAATGAAAACAATCAATATTGTTAATGTAATGACCAACCCAAACAATGACATGTATGCACCCCATTTTGTTTTATCAGTAAGCTTGTACCACAAGGACAAGTTGAAATAGAGTCCGAAAAACAGTTCACCCAGCATAACAATGGGGACTACCTTGAGCCCTTCATGATAATTGCGAGGTATCAAATATTTTATGATGTCTAAATAGCCCATAGTGACCAAAAAGATGAGAAGCCCCAGGATTAAAAAATACTTGGAGGCATCGGCATACGATTTTAGATTAGATTTTGAGCTCTCTTCTCGGTCTCGTGCAAAAATAAATGGTTCGAACGCATACCTGAATGCTTGTGTGAACATCACCATAATAATGGCAATTTTGAAGCTTTGTCCATATATTCCCAATTGGGTTTCTGCTTCAGCAGGATCGGGATAGAGCCATGTGAAAACCATTTTATCGGCCGATTGATTTAACACCCCAGCTATTCCTAAAATGAGCAAAGGATAGGAGTAGCGCAACATTTTTTTAAGCAATGCACCATCAAACTGAAACTTGATACGCATGTGGGGCGTAAGCAACAGGAATTGGATGAGAGAAGCAACTACATTTGATATAAGAATGTAATCAATACCATTGGAGATATTATACCATCCAAACAGTTCGGGATAAAAATTGCGTAACCATGGTGCAAGTTTAAAGAAAAAGAGGTTGAATGCAATTATTAAAACTACATTTAAGAGTTTGAGAAAAGCAAACTTGAGTGGTCGTTTCGAGAAACGAAGAAATGCAAACGGAATAGCACCCAAAACATCTAAGGTGAGAATAAGGATAAGCATGAGCGCATATCTCGGTTGCATACTCGGCCCAAAAGATGCTGCAATGGGGTTTAAAAAAGTGATTGCTAAAACAACAAATAGCAATGTGGAAGAGACAATGCTAATGATGGCAGTTGAATAGACTTTAAGCGGATCGTCTTCTCGGTTTGCAAACCGAAAGAAACCAGTTTCCATTCCGTAAGTCAATATCACTTGAAAAAGAGCAATCCATGCATAGGAATAGGTGATGACACCCATTTCGGCAATTGTCTTTAGTTCAAACGCCCAATACAAGCCAAGAAACCAACTAAGCAGTTTTCCAAAAATACTACTTACGCCATATATGGCGGTTTCCTTGGCCAGAGTTTTCATTCCACTTGCCATATGTGTTTTATCTCTTTGAAATAGAAAATTTTTTAAGTACTGATTACAAAAGTAATATTTTATCTTTGATTTAAGTAAGCTTTGCAGTTGTTGTACTTGAGAATTGCGGTTTGTTACTAAGAAGCTGAATAGAAATGAAAGAGATAAAATTGAGATGATACACCAGTAATGTCTTAAAATTATCTCTCTAAATATGTGTTTGCAATAGTCGATATACTACTTTGTGAATATTTAAACATATTTTCAGAAACACCGCATTGTTTGATAATCAACTTATATAGAAAAGTATAGTGGAATAAGAGTGTTGGTTTTTACGCACAGACCTACTTGCCGAGCCTCAAGAAGTAGGTTCTTGAACGTAAAGTAGCTTTTGTAGGCTCGGCTAGCCAAAACTTCTTAAATATATAACTTTCCTAGGGTCGGCTAGCGAAAAAATGTTGGCGGAAATGCTTTTGCAGGCTCGGCAAGCGAAAACTTCTTAAATATAATGCTTTTCTAGGGTAGTTTAGTAGGTCAGCGTGGGTGGAGTGACATTTGTATCTTAATAAAGAAACAAACCGGTTTTTTAGTTTCCTCTGTATTCTAATGAATGAGGATATTTGTGGATCACACGTAAAAACTATGCGTTTAGATTAATAAAAACAAGTAACACTTTTTTCGTGTAAATCTTTCTTTATCTATTCTTTTAAACTTTCACAAGCAAGAACCATAATAAGCTAATAAGGTTTGTGTAGAATAGTTCTTCGTGTTACTAAGGTTTTCATAATTCTTTACCTTTAACTTTATTTGGCAGTATTTTCTGCGTCATTATCACTTATGCAATTCAGGTTGAATTATTACATATAAGATTCAATCCTTTTCCGTACCTTAGTAACACGCTATAAATTATCACAACTCAAAGCTTATTACCTTGTTAAAAAAACCTGGATTTGCAATCATAGAATAAACTACCTACATCTTTAAAACAGAAATGCTCTTTACTCCAACACATACTTTTAGAGTTTACTACACGTTTGTGGATCGACTTAATAAGTAAACATTTATCTAACGCCTTTATCAGCACCAGCTCGTGGTTTGTTTCATGTACTTAGTTCGTATGCCCTACGCAAGTTCCCTTTGCTCTTTCAGAGCTGATGTTTATAAAGTCGAAGTATTTACAATAGTCTAACATATATCTAAATAAGCTGATATTAGGGCAGTGCCCTAAAAGACAACAGCATTGGGCATCGCCCAATGAAATGAGCATCTAATAATAGTGAAATCTCTGAAAGAGCGTAAGACTCATTTATTTTAAACAATTGAATAACAAACACACATTTCTTATGCTTATCTATCTTTAAATTGTCGTTTGTGAAAGATTTTATACATTTGCTCTCTACTTATACGCATCATATAAAATGAAATTTATCAATCCAGAGCAAGTTCGTTTACAAATAAATAAGGCGGCATCTCAACAGACTCCGTTCTTCTTCACCGTCAATTATGAAATGTCGGAAGGGGTGTTTATTGAAAATCCTATGGAGCAAAGTGATGTGCTTTTTCATTTCAATGGTGTGGGCAATAAACCTGATGAAGCAATAAGTGATAATGAGGCAAATCTAACAGTATATCCTACATCAAAACAGAACTATCTGTCTAATTTCCAAGTTATTCAAAGTGCTTTAAAAAATAAAGAACTTGATGTAATCAACCTTACAGCTCGTACACCAATAAAAACAAATATAGATTGCCGCGAGATATTTCTTCGCAGTCAGTCGCCCTATCAAGTTTATATCCCCAACAAGTTCGTATGCTTCTCGCCCGAACGATTTGTGAAAATAGAGAATGGCAAAATTTCGACCAATCCCATGAAAGGGACTATAGATGCCTCAATAGAAAATGCAGAGCAATTGATATTGAACGATGGCAAAGAGATAGCCGAACACACAACGACTTCACAACTGTTAGTTGAAGAACTTGAGTTAATAGCACATAATGTGACAATTAAACGATTCAGATATATTGATCAGATTGTAGCTCACAAAAGAACATTGCTTCAGGTAAGCTCTGAAATTGAGGGAGAGTTGCCCACTGATTATAGGTCTAAGATGGGCGATATCCTATTTGCACTTTTACCCGCAGGGTCAATCACTGGGTCACCAAAAGTTAAAGCACAAGAATACATAAGTATGGCAGAAGATCTACCAAGAGGATATTATTGTGGAATTGCGGGATATTTTGATGGCAATATACTGGATACTACTGTGCTTATTAGATTTATAGAAATTGATGGTGCAAATTTATTTTTTAGAAGCGGTGGCGGTCTGACCATTAATAGTGATTGCGAAAAGGAATATCAAGAAGTTTTAAACAAGATATATCTCCCATTTGTATGATAGAACCAGTTTTTATTGAAGTATTGAAGGTAAAGGATGGAGCTTTCATCAATCCTTGTCCTCATATTGAACGTATCTTTCGGACAACACAACATTTTTTTGCTCAACCATTAGTGATGAAGCTTACTGAAGATATGATACCCCAAGATATGCGCAATGGATTGGTAAAGTGTCGCATAGTGTATGGCGAAGCTATACATTCTATTGATTTCGAGAAGTATACAATGCGAACAATCAAAAGCTTGCGCATTATAGAAAATGACCTCATCGACTACAAATATAAATACTTAGACCGAGAAGTAATTAATAACCTAATGGCGCAACGAAATGGTTGTGACGACATTCTGATTGTAAAAAACTCACTGATTACGGATACTTCATTCACGAATGTAGTTTTTGAAGACTCTAATAAAAAACTATTCACTCCAACAAGCACCCTATTATCAGGAACTAAACGTCAGAAACTTTTGGAAACTGGCATTATCGAAGAAAAAGAGATTAAAGTAAACGATATCAAGCAATATAAAGGAGTATATCTCATTAATGCGATAATAGATATCGAAGACAATTTATTTATAGATATTGATTCAATTCAATAACGATTGTGTTCGAATGTTCTTTAAGCGATTCTCTACTTAAAAAGTGTTTTTTTTTAATTCTACATCTCTCTATATACCTTATCATACCCTCTTTATCTATCTTTAAGGATAAACTTATTCGAAATTTAGAAAAAAACGTTTACTTTGCAACTTCAATTTAAAAAATAAGATTAATCGTTAATAAGCAAGTTTTTGCGTGTAGCTAAGTTTATTTTCAGGGGAAAATAAGTGTTTAGTTACGAATGGGCATATTTTGCCCATAAACCTATTTAATTGACTTATGGCAACAGAGGATGTTTTTAGAAAATTAGTATCACACTGTAAGGAGTACGGTTTTGTATTCCAATCGAGCGAAATATATGATGGACTGGCTGCAGTGTATGACTATGGACAAATGGGAGTTGAGCTCAAAAATAATATAAAGAAATATTGGTGGGATAGTATGGTGTTACTTCACGAAAATGTAGTGGGAATAGATTCTGCCATTTTCATGCACCCTACCATTTGGAAAGCATCGGGCCACGTTGATGCATTTAATGACCCTTTGATTGACAATAAAGACAGTAAGAAAAGATATCGTGCTGATGTGTTAATTGAAGATTTCTTGGCAAAAATAGATGACAGAGTAGAAAAAGAAATAGAAAAAGCTGCGAAAAGATTTGGTGACAAATTTGACGAAGCAATGTATCGCGAAACCAATCCGCGTGTTTTAGAAAACATAGAAAAGCGCAACGAGATTCATAATCGTTTTTCAAAAGCGTTAAATGATAACGACTTGGTAGAACTGCGTCAAATAATTGTTGATTGCGAAATAGCATGTCCAGTAAGCGGAACAAGAGAGTGGACAGATGTTCGTCAGTTCAACTTGATGTTCTCTACTGAAATGGGAGCTACATCCGATGGTGCAATGAAAGTGTATCTTCGTCCAGAAACGGCTCAAGGTATTTTTGTGAACTACTCAAACGTTCAAAAAACAGGTCGTATGAGAATACCTTTTGGTATTGCTCAAATTGGTAAAGCTTTTAGAAACGAAATTGTTGCTCGTCAGTTTATATTCCGCATGCGCGAATTTGAACAAATGGAACTCCAATTCTTCGTTAGACCAGGAGAAGAGTTAGAGTGGTTTGAAGAGTGGAAAAAGATTCGTATGAAATGGCATCAAACTCTTGGTTTCGGTGCAGAGAATTACCGCTTTCACGACCACGAAAAATTAGCTCACTATGCTAATGCAGCTACTGACATTGAATATAGAATGCCTTTTGGATTTAAAGAGGTAGAAGGAATACATTCACGCACTGATTTTGACTTGAAGCAACACGAAAAGTATTCAGGTAAAAGGATGCAATACTTCGATCCAGAGCTGAATAAATCATATATTCCTTATGTTGTTGAAACCTCAATTGGAATTGACCGTATGTTCTTATCTGTAATGGCAGCATCATACTATGAAGAAACGCTTGAGAAAGGTGACAAAAGAGTTGTTTTAAAATTACCACCAGCTTTAGCGCCTGTTAAAGCAGCGATATTACCATTGACAAGAAGAGATGGATTATCTGAGAAAGCAAGAGAAATAATTGATAAATTAAAATTCAACTTCGCTTGTCAATATGACGAGAAAGATAGTATTGGTAAACGTTACCGTCGTCAAGATGCTATTGGTACACCATACTGTGTGACTATTGATCATCAAACTCTTGAAGACAACACAGTGACCATTCGCGAACGCGACTCTATGGAGCAAAAGCGAGTTTCATTGGATGTGTTGGAGCAAGAGATTTCAGAAAAGACTAAGATGGAATATCTATTGAAACAACTGAAATAATTAAATTGAAGAAAACCACAACTAACTCTACAATGAAAATAAAAATATTTTTACTATTTACTCTTTCTGCACTTGTGTTTGCCTCTTGCTCAAAAGATGATGAAACGGATACATTATGGAAAGAAGCAAACGAAGCTGCATTTGCAAAAACTGCAACATCAAGTGAGTACAAAACAATAGAATCTGAATCTAAGAATGGTTCAATTGCATATAAGGTTATTGAAAGTGGTGATGGAAAAACTCCTCTTTATACTGATAAGGTGCTTGTACATTATACCGGTTGGTTTAAAAGGTATGACTGGAACAAAAATGACAAATACACTAATGAAGATGGAATAACCGTAAATAATAAATATACTTTTGACACTACAGCAATTCAAGGTTTACCCCGAGATTTTAGAGTATCTCAAGTTGTTGACGGCTTTAGTACTGCTTTACAATATATGAAAGTAGGCGATAAGTGGGAAGTGTGGATTCCTTGGAAATTAGGGTATGGAGAAAAAGATTATAATGATATTCCAGCACATACAACATTGGTGTTTGAATTAGAGCTATTAGAGATTCTTTAAACTAAAGAACTTCAAATTAAATAATACTAATAGAGCTGTTCTTGTTCAAGAACAGCTCTATTTTTTTATAAGCTCAACAAAAAACTCTCAATACTTTTGCGTACTGATGCTCTCGAACCAGTAAATTTATTAATCATGATTGTAAATGCATATTTCTTTTCTCCATCAATTAAGTATCCAGCATAACACTGAACACCACCTATACTCCCACTCTTAGCTCTAATTCTCCCGCTGTACTTTGTGTTACTCATAAAGTTTTTCAGGGTTCCTTCTTGTCCAGCAATAGGCAATGTGGCATAAAACTCTTTTGAGTATTTACTCTTATTGTACATATATGACAAAAGATCGGAAAAGAACTCTGGACTGGCAGCATCTTGAGGTGCTAATCCACTTCCATCGTGCATAAATAAAGACGAAGTTGATAGGTTCTGCTTTGTCCAATATGATTTCACAAATTTAATTCCTTCCTCAAGAGCATCAGATTTTATATCCGAATTTTGGTTTCGCCCGATAGTGCGAATTATATGCTCAGCATAATGATTGTTACTTTCAACATTTGTTTCACGCAAAATATCAGTGATGGGTCTTGATTGGTGTACATGAAGCACCTGGCCTACTCTGTAGTTCTGTACCGACTGATTATTATTGCAGATTTGCGATATAAAATCATTTTGTGCTGTTTCAATGCCTGCTACACTTATTTCCCTTTTCGTTAATTCATCCGCCAACATTTCTCCTAATAGTAATCCTGGATCTGGAATATCTCCTTTGATGCTAAATGCAGTTCTTCCAGCTGGAATATCACCACGCAAAATACGCTCATATGAGTGAGGAGAACCATATATATACCCATTATCACTACCTGTTGTATTTAGCTTCAGATAATTAGTAAAAGAGAGTCCTTTTATATCTGGCTCTGTTCGCAATATGATTGGACAACTATTTCTATTGGTAGTATCAAAATAGAGACGATACGAGTTATCAAAAACACTGATTCCATATGCACCAGCGGCATAATAATTACCCATATCAATCCATGTCCACTCATTAGAAACACCTTGATAGCCGAATGTATTATCAACTACATATAATTTAAGGTTATTAATCCCAGTGAGAGGTGATAGTAACTTTTGTGCCCAGTTGGAAAGAAAGTTATAGGGGTTTTCTTTAAAAGCAGATGTTCCCAATGTTGGATCGCCGGAACCTATAATAAGAAGTGTGGATGAACTGTTCGCATCCAAAGCTAAAGTTGTATTATATCTATAACTAGGACCTAATGACTCTAGAGCTGTGGCAGTAGTAACTATCTTCATTATGGAAGCAGTTGTTAGAGATTTGTCTTCACTAAAAGAGAAGACTGTTCTTCCTGATGACATATCTTTAACGCTAACTCCAATAGAGGCATGTTTTAAGGCAGGATTTCGAAGTAATTCTTGCAGTGATGATTGAGAATAACCAATATGCAATGAAAAGTAAAATACAATCAAAATCAAAAAACGGTTCATATCAATATTCTTTTATTAGATAATACTCTTTTGGATACTTTTTCTTTGGACTCCTTCTCCCAATTTAAGAGTGAAGATATTTACACACTGTGTAAAAGTTGCAAGATATAAAAAAAGCCGGCAAAAACATTGCCGACTTTTCCAACTTAAAACTAATACTACTCTTTATTTTATAATAAACTTAATTTCTACACGACGAGCATTTTTCGCTGATGATGATTTATCCTCTCCGTAGAAAACTGATGAAATCTGATCAGGAAACACTCCATAGTCTATCAACAATCTTTTGACTGCTTCGTTTCGTCGCATTGATAGATCATAGTTGTACTTTGGACTGCCCGAAGGACTTGCATAACCTTTAAGAACTACACCTAATTGTGGGTTTTTCTTTAAAACAGTTGCAGCACTTTCCACCTCTGATTGATAGACAGATGAAACTTCAGACTTATCGTTGTCAAAAAAGACTTGCATCTCAGATGTACCATAACGCTTCACAATCTCTTTTGCTTCAGGTGTTAATGTTGCAGATGCAATTAATGAGTCTTGTGCTTGATCTATTTCGTTATTCAGTCTAACTATTTCGTCTTTCTTTTCAATTGCTGTTTCAGGTGCAGATAGTAAACTCACTTGACGTTGCAATGAGTCTATTTTCCACCTTAAGTCACTGTTATCAATTGCAGGCATTAGCCCACTAACAATTGGCGTTTGGGTTTGATAAGGGTAATACCCACCTTGACTACCCCCCGGGGTAGTTAGAATGGTAGTGGAGTTACCAGCCCCTCCTACTCCGTATCCATACATTGAGTTCAAACGAGCATTCAACCCTTCTATTTCCCTCACTAAATCGTTTCTCGAAAGATTGTTCAGGTCAGGATTTAAAGGAATAGGTCCTCCTACTATTGGTGTTGAAAATGCTGAACGACTATATGTATTAGCCCCATATTGCTGTATGTTTGAATTGTCTAAATCATGTTGCATTTTATCTTTCTTGGCCAAGGCTACTTTCTCAAGAAAACTAATTAACTCTGATTCAGTCATTACAATCTCACCTTGACTAATCTTTTTAGAAGTAACAACAGTGGAGTCATTTTGAGCAAAACTCCCTGTCGCTACCAAAAGAAATAAACCAATAATTAGTGTTATTTTAATATTTAGATACATGATAATTTTTTTGTTTTATGTGTAACTCTAAAAATCAAATCGATAACCTAATGATAATTGATTATTTTTAAAAGCTCTTCTTGATGTATAATCAACAAACAAACTACCGTTTCCAATTTCTAAATAAGAACCAACAATTAAGTTGACTCCGAAATTAAACTTATCAATTTTGTTTAGGCCTAATCCTAAACCAACATAAGGAGTTAGAAGTGATGAACTGTTAGTAAATAATGGATAAGTTACGTTTGCATTTAAACCATATGCGGTTTCACCACCAATTCCGAAATAAAGATCAGGCGAGAAGATAAAATCAGTGCTTGAAAAACCATAGTTTGCTTTTAATCCGAATACTGCTGCAGTTCCTTCACCAACATTTACTCCTAAGAAAGGAGAAAGGCCTTTATAGATTACCCATGAAGTTGCTACACCTTGATTTCTATCTTTCAATAAATTTTGACTTGTACCATCAGAACTTACTACAATATTATCTCGACCCATTGGTGTTCCTATTGGGGTTTGACCTCCTCCTGGATTAACAATGAATGTTTTATCTGAACCCGATGATGACTGTCTGTTGACATTATCAATCTTGCGTGAGTTCTCTTCAATTTTTGTATTGATACGTTGCATCTCTCTCAATAACTCTGCATTCGAATTACTTATGCTTTCAGGAACATAAGTTTCTTGTGGTTGCTGTGAGAAGGATCTTACTTGCATTGACGGATCTTGTTGGCTCATAACACTTGTGTTATTACCTTGCAAAATAATTCTTTCAAGTCTATCAAGTCGCTCTTCTGGAGTCTCCTGCTTAATGGTAGGTGTACCTACACCTTTTACTACTCGATCAACTAAAGATTCAAGTTCTTGAGGTGTTAAACGAATTAACGATTGTCCATCAGCTGTTGAAGATGATAAGCTTCTCTGATCTTTATCTACTGAAGCAACCATTTCTGTTTCCATTCTTTTCTTTTCGTTTATAATTCTGGCAGCTTTTTCAGAATCATTAGCCTCATATGCATTTTGAAGTTCTAATTTAAGCTCTTCAATTCGTTGCTCATACATTATTGTTCTATCGTCAACATTTCTTTGTACATATGTGTCTAAAGCTCTACTTGTGTTTGCTGTTTTACCCAAATTAAATTTTAATCCAGCATTATACATAACATGCTTTTTCAAATCTTCAGTTGATTGCAAATCAGCAACATCTTCTTTGTCAGTAGTGAACATTAAATTAGCTCCACCGAAAATCTCAAAATAACGAGCAATTGGAATAGATAAACCTACTCCACCCTTTGCAAAGTAACCAGAGTTAGTTGCTAGAAGCGGTGCTTTTCCAACATAGCTATCATATACATTCATATAACCACCACCAATAGATATGTATGGAACAACTCCACGAGCAACATTTAATCGTGCAATGAAATCTGCACCATACATTGCTAGTTTATCGAAATCGGTGGAAATCTTTTCATCCTCAGATGATCGATAATAGAAACCACGTAAACCAACAAAGTCATTAAAATCAATACCTAGAGCTCCACCTAAAAGATAAGTATCTCTGAGGTTGGTGTTATCATCAAAGTTTATATAAGCACCACCTGGCTCAAGCACAAATCGTAAGCCTGAGAAACCACTAGAGAACTGTTTCTCATAAGCTCTATCTAGTGCAGTATAACTACTTGGATTTCTACCTCCTAAGTAAAATTGAATCCCGGCGTTTAATGACCAGTTCATCATACGCTCGTCAGTAATGTTACTGTCAATCCAATCATTAAATGTATCACCTTCTGGATTGTTAATTCTTAACATGCTGGTCGGATCTAAATTAAATGCGTGTACCTTTCCCTCCAAATTCAAAGTAACTCGGTCACCTAAATTAATTTTTGTACCTAGACCACCACTAAGATAGATCTGCTCTTGTTTTATCTCATCATATTTAAGTTTTTGAACTCCTGTACCCAGAGTTAAGTACGGCGCAAGTCCTCCACCTGTAGGGATATTTGCTTTAAATTCTCCACCCCAGCGTGTAACATCTACAGTTCTGGAATT
>DATERO010000247.1:0-2369 GCA_035271465.1 Dysgonamonadaceae bacterium
CCTACTTCTTCAGTAAGTATCGTCATATTGGTGAGTTCGCTAAAATAGCGTACTCCATAAGTCTTAATCCATTTATCGACTTCTATTTGCGCTTCTTTTATTGTCATTCCTCATTTGTCTTTAGAGTCTATCCATATAGTAACAGGTCCGTCATTAATTAGTGACACTTTCATGTCTGCGCCGAACTCACCCGTTTTTATATCTATTCCTGATTCAGCATTAAGTTGCTTGCAAAACTGTTCGTAAATAGGGATTGCAATATCAGGTTTTGCTGCTTTAATATAAGAGGGTCTGTTGCCCTTTCGCGTCGATGCATGCAAAGTAAATTGAGATATTACCATAATGCCTCCCTTCACATCGATAACAGAATCATTCATCACACCATTTGAATCATCAAAGATGCGCAAATTTATAATCTTCTTACACAGATAGTCGATATCTACGTTTGTATCTTTCTCTTCTATACCTACAAATACAAGCAAACCTTTTGATATTTTGCTATGCTCTGTTTTGTTAATTTCCACACTTGCTTCCGCAACTCTTTGAATTAATACTCGCACTATTTATTTTCTTTAAACCATTTATAAACTAATTCTCCTTTGCTGTTTCCTAAGATCTCTTTTATTTCTTTTTCTTCAGCTTCTTTTATCCGTTTGATACTTTTAAAGTGTGCCAACAATTTCTTTTTGGATGATGGGCCGATTCCTTTTATATTATCGAGTTGAGAAGTTACTTGACCTTTACTTCTTTTGTTTCTATGGAAAGCTAAACCAAATCGATGCGCTTCATCTCGTAAATTTTGAATAAGTTTTAATGTCTCCGAATTTTTATCTAAGAATAGGGGAACAGAGTCTCCAGGGAAGTAAATCTCCTCTAACCGTTCTGCAATACCAATAATTCCTATTTTATCATACAAATTCATCTCTTTGAGAATATCTGTAGCTGCATGCAATTGGCCCTTACCTCCGTCAACCACAATGAGTTGTGGCAGGTTTTGCCCTTCGTTAAGTGCGCGAGAGTAGCGTCTTTGAATTACTTCTTGCATTGATGCGTAATCATTTGGCCCTACAACGCTTTTAATCATGAAATGTCGGTAGTCTTTTTTAGAAGGTTTACCTTTTTTAAAAACTACACATGCTGCAACAGGATCTGAGCCTTGTATATTTGAATTGTCAAAACATTCAATGTGAATTGGCATTTCTTTCAAATGCAAATCTTTTTGCACAGTTTTTAAAAGTCGGGTAGAGCGTTGTTCAGGATTTAATATTTCCGCTTTCTTTAATTTATCCACACGATACTGCTTCACATTTTGTTCTGATAAACTTAAAAGCTTTCTTTTATCTCCTCTTTGAGGAATTGTGAATTCAACATTTGTTAACTCCATGTCGGGAAAAAATGGAACAATTATCTCCTTTGATTCACTTTTGTAACGTTGTCGCATTTCAACAATTCCCATTGCCAATAATTCCTCTTTCGTCTCATCCAATCTTTTTCGATATTCAAAGGTGTATGCTTGGACAATCGAACCATTTACCACATGCAGGTAGTTTATATATGCGGACTGTTCGTCTTCGGAACAGGAAAACACATCAATATTATATCCAAAGTTACTCACAACTTGAGAACGCTGCCTGAAGTTTTCTATTAGTAGGTACTTTTCTTTAAGTTCTTGCGCCTCTTCATACCGGTGCTCTTCGGCACAATGTTGCATCTCTTCATATATCTTATCGCTAATGATGCTTACATTCCCCTTCAGAATTTCCAATACTTCTTCAATGTTGCGATTGTAATCCTCTAATGTTTGGAGTCCTTCACAGGGTCCTTCACATCGTTTTATATGATATTGTAGACACACTTTAAACTTACCTGCAGCAATATTTTCAGGCGTCAGGTTTAAGCGACATGTTCGTATCTTATATACTTTCTGAACTATTTCGAGCAACGTTCTTACAGATCCTGTATTTGTATATGGACCGAAATATCTCGATCCATCACGTAGAATATTCCTTGTCTGAGACACACGAGGGAAAAATTCTTTCCTAACAACTATGGAAGGGTAGGACTTATCATCTTTTAAAAGTACATTGTATCGGGGTTGATATTCCTTTATTAAGTTATTCTCAAGCAATAGTGTGTCCTCTTCACTATTAACCACGATGTACTTGATTTTGGCAATCTTTCGTACAAGAATTCTGGTTTTAGGGCTGTCATGCTCTCTATTAAAGTAAGAAGCAACCCTTCTTTTTAAGTCTTTTGCTTTTCCAATATAAATAACTTTCCCTGCCTCATCAAAAAACTGGTAACAGCCAGGTTTATGAGGTATTGCAGAAATAGTAGTTTTTATATCTTCGTTCATATATATTTATTCT
>DATERO010000248.1:0-2340 GCA_035271465.1 Dysgonamonadaceae bacterium
ATCCATCAATTACAAAGAAATAGAGCAAAAACTACACAATCTAAAAGAAAATAGCAATCCTGATGAGATAGGCTATCTCATTCTTTCAGCATTTGGAACAAGCGATACTTATATCAAACGCTACAAATCTGGCAAGGGAAACATGGCGAAGGATAATGGACTGCTTATTAAAAAAAGCCTTGCCTATCAATCTGCACTAACAATCGAACTTACAGAGACGCTTGAAGCCATGAAAACCGATGAACACATTGCAAAGCAGAAAGCTCGCCTGCTTGCTGTGAGTGATGGCAAAACCATTCTTGGTTATGATCCCAGGAACAAAGAGTCTTACGAAAACAGGGTGGATAAATTATGGCTCGATTTTCAATTCTTTTTCCCTTTGGGAGGTGTTGAAAAATATATCATAACGGAAGAGAGCCCTGCCGATGTGAAAGCTGCCGAAAAAATGGCAAAACTGCACAACGAAATACGACGTTATAATGAGTTTTCATCTGAAGCACATTTGCATGATTTGAACGTGTTTATGATGCGTCTGTTGTTTTGCTTTTTTGCAGAAGATACAGCCATATTTGAGAAGGGAATTTTTACCGATTTCATTCGTCGTTATACCTCAGACGATGGAAGCAACCTTACCGATGCCCTTGACGAAGCATTTAATGTGATGGATGAACCTTTGCGTATAGGTAGTTCAAAGATTTTTGCACAGTTTCCTTATGTAAATGGCGGCTTATTTCATACACGCATTACCATTCCTAACATGGGGATGAGAGCGCGCAAGCTTATATTAGAGTGTGGCGAACTGAATTGGGGTGAAATCAATCCCGATATATTTGGATCCATGATGCAAGCAGTGGTTACTCCCGAATTGCGTGGAGGCCTGGGAATGCATTATACCAGTGTGCCCAATATTATGAAAGTGATACAACCACTGTTTCTTAACGATTTAGAAGAATCATTTGCAAATGCATCTAACAATGCCAAAAAGCTGGATGAACTGCTTATTCGCATTTCGAAAATAAAACTCTTCGACCCCGCCTGTGGAAGCGGCAACTTTCTTATTATTACCTATAAAGAACTCCGCAGATTAGAAATTCGTATCTGGAAGCGCATTGCAGACCTTACCGGAATTCGCATTATTCCTTTTTCCAACATCACCCTGTCTCAATTTTATGGCATCGAAATAGATAGTTTTGGCCACGAAATAGCAATGCTCTCTCTTTGGTTGGCAGAGCATCAAATGAATGCCGAGTTTACGCGAGCATTCACGCAAGTGAAAATAGATGCCCTCCCACTTAAAAACATCGACACCATTGTGCAAGGCAATGCTTGCCGAGTAGATTGGAACGAAGTGTGTCCGCACACTCCTGAGGAAGAGGTGTATGTGTTTGGGAATCCGCCGTATTTGGGTGCAAGGTTACAAAGTGAAGAGCAAAAAGGAGATATATCGCATGTACTATCTAATGTAAAAGGGCATAGTAATTTAGATTACATATCTATTTGGTTTTATTTAGGAGCGAAATATATTGAAAATTCTGTTGCTAAATATGCTTTTGTTTCCACAAATTCTATTTGTCAAGGTGAACAAGTTGGTGTATTATGGCCTAAAATATTTAAGAACACCGTTGAAATTGGTTTTGCTCATACTTCTTTTAAATGGTCTAATAACGCTAAATATAATGCAGGTGTTACTTGTGTAATAATTGGAGTTACTAACAAATCAAATAAACCAAAACAAATCTACTCTGAAAATAAAATAGAAAACACAAACCTAATTAATGCGTATTTAACAAAAGGGAGTGATGTAATTGTAAAAGCTCGAAGTAAATCTTTGTCAAAACTTCCTGTCCTTTCATTTGGGAGTATGCCAAATGATAATGGTGCTTTAATATTGGATAGATATGAAAAAGACAAGCTGCTCACTGAATACCCAGAGACATCTATTTTTATAAAAAAGTTTCTTGGATCTCTTGAGTTTATTAGAGGTGTAGAAAGATATTGTTTGTGGATTGATGAAAGTAATAAAGAGATTGCTTATAATATAGAACCAATAAAAGCAAGAATTGATAAAGTTTATAAAACCAGAACCGAAAGTAAAAGAAAAGCTACACAGAAATTAGGTGAAACACCTTATAGGTTTGGCGAAATTAGGTATAAGTCAACTGATGCTATTATTGTTCCACGCGTCTCATCTGAACGAAGAGAGTATATTCCAATCGGTTTTATGGATAAAAAAACAGTTATTTCTGACTCAGCATTTGCGCTATACGATGCCAAAATGTGGTTGTTTGGTATTCTTACATCCAAGATTCACAATGCTTGGGTAAGAGCTGTTGGTGGTAG
>DATERO010000249.1:0-2997 GCA_035271465.1 Dysgonamonadaceae bacterium
AAGTGCTTCTGCAAAATGGGCTATTATGGCTCCTGTATTCGTGCCAATGTTTATGATATTAGGTTATCATCCAGGTCTAACACAGGCGGCTTTTCGCATAGGTGACTCGGTGACAAATGTGATTACTCCAATGATGAGCTACTTTGCTTTGATTGTTACTTATGCGCAACGTTATGATGAGAAGAATGGTATAGGTACAATTATTTCTTTAATGATTCCATACACTGTTATATTTATGTTGGTTTGGGCAGCAATCATGACCATTTGGATGTTGCTTGGAATACCAGTAGGTATTGATGGGCCTATTCATTTACCTGCAATGTAGCCTGTTCCATTTAGTTGGTGGATTGTTAGACATTAGAATAAATTATAAAATACTGTTATTATAACACATTCTTCTATACATCCACTTCGTAATGAATTCTCACATATTTGAATTTGGTGCGCTCTCTCGTTGTCTCTTCGGTTCGTTTCAATATTTCTCTGACCTGTCCTACAGAAAATCCTATTTCCAATTTCAAAAGGATTTCTCGGATGTGCATTTGCTGGATTCGACTTACTGCAGGTCTTGCAGGACCTAAAACGCGTTCACCCAATGCATTCTTCAGTAATTGTGCCAAATAGTCGGCAGCTTCCGAAACATTTGTTTCGTATTTGTGTCTCAGCTTTATTACTATAAGTCGATAGAAAGGTGGATACTTAAAGAGTCTGCGCTCCTCTAGTTGTGCGTTGAAAAAACTTTTATAATCGTTATTCTTTATATAGTCAAAGATGGGTTGTTGAGGATTGGAGGTTTGAATAACTACTGTACCTGTTACTCCTTTTCTTCCAGAACGACCGCTGGCTTGGGTTATCATCTGAAAACCCTCTTCGTGTGAACGAAAGTCGGGAAAGTTGATTAAGCTATCGGCTTGTATTACTCCCACTACGCGCACATTATCGAAGTCCAACCCTTTCGAAACCATTTTGGTGCCCACCAAGATGTGCGATTTCCTTTGAGAGAACTCTGATAATATTTTTTCGTATGAATTTGCTCCACGGGTTGTATCTGTGTCCATTCGTGCTACAACTGCCTCGGGAAAGAGTGTGCTTACTTCTTCTGATAATTGTTCTGTTCCACTTCCCAATAGTCTTAAACTGTCAGTATGGCATTCAGGGCATTTCTTGAGCATAGGGTAGGAGGCATCACAGTAGTGACATTTAAGTCTGTTTTGATATTTGTGATAAGTGAGTGTCACATCGCAGTGCTCACATTTTGGTGTATAAGCACAATTCACGCACTCCATAACTGGAGCGAAGCCTCGACGGTTTCTGAAAAGGATGATTTGTTGTTGTGCCATCAATGCTTCTTCCATTTGCTGCATTAGCAATGGAGAGAGCAAAGAGGTCATCATTTTTCTGCGTCGCAAATCTTTTGTGTCAACCAATGTAATTTCTGGCATAGCCATATTTTCGTATCGTTCAGTTAGCTCTACCAGTCCATACTTTCCTGTAAGGGCATTGTAATACGATTCAATGGCGGGAGTTGCCGACCCCAGTAGTGTTTTAGCTTTTTGAAAATGGGCATACATGATTGCAGTATTTTTCCCATGATAGCGGGGCGAAGGATCCGTTTGTCTGTAGCTTTGGTCATGCTCTTCGTCAATAATGACTAAGTCTAAGTTGGCAAAGGGCATAAATACTGCCGAACGTACACCAATAATAATTTTGTAAGGATTGTCTGAAATCATTTTGTGCCAAATCTCTGCCCTTACGTTATCATTTATTTTTGAATGATAAATAGCCAAATCATTTCCAAACACTGCTTGCAGACGACTGGTGAGTTGGGTGGTAAGCGCGATTTCAGGGAGTAGATACAATACCTGTTTGTTATCTGCTAAGGCATCATTGATAAGTTGAATATATACTTCCGTCTTTCCAGAAGAGGTTATACCATGCAGAAGGCAGACATCTTTATCCTCAAACACAGCTTTTACTTTGTTATAGGCTTCAAGCTGATGAGGTGTAAGTTCTTTCGCATCACTTGTCTCCACTTCATCATTGTGCAATCGAGATGTTGCAACTTCAAATTGTTCCAACACATCCCTATTCAATAAAGCCAATAGGTTTGATGAAGTAAAGTTACCATCCGCTAACAGTTCTTTCCTGCTGATAGACTTTGTGTGGTTTGCTTTTAAATAGCCTTCAACAAATTGATAGAGCTCCCACTGCTTCTTAGCTCGCTTAAGCGAATCCTCGGCTGTTGCTTGTTCAAATTGCGGATGAATTCGAATATGTTTCTCAGTTCTCTCCTTGTATTTGGGATGGATGGTCTGACTGATAGTTACTACCTCTTTGCTTGTCAAAGTGTTGATGTGAGACAATATATTTTTATTGCCTAAGTCCCGTGATAGATCTGCTATTTGAACAGGAAGATTACTGTTTATTAGATAATTAACAACTTCTCGTTCGGTAGGGGTAAGGGATGTGCCGATGCTTTGGTAGTCTGGAGATAGCGAAACATATGCTTTACTTTCCAGCTTTAGTTGTGCGGGGAGTGCTGCATTGTAAACATCGCCTATTGGTGCCATATAATAGAAAGAAATCCACTGCCACAGTTTTAATTGGTGTTGATTCACAATAGGATTGGAATCTAGCTGTGCGTGAATTTCTTTTAAATCAATATATTGAGGTTCATCTTGATGAATTCTCAACACTATTGCCGTGTAAAATTTGTTTTTCCCAAAAGGGACTAACACCCTGAAGCCTATCTGAATACTGTTCTTTAATTCTTTTGGAATTATATAGGTGTAGCTGTCAGCAACGGCTAATGGTAAGATTACATCGGCAAACGAAAGCATTTCTTATAGATAAACAGTTGCTTGAATTGACCAAACTCCATCTTTATTATTTAAAGCATCACTCCATTTGGGTTGATCTGCAGAGTAGTTGTCCGTTAGTCGCATTCCGTAATTTACGCCAACAGCTAATCTGCTGAATACTTCAAGCCCCAAGCCA
>DATERO010000250.1:0-2051 GCA_035271465.1 Dysgonamonadaceae bacterium
AGATAATCCTTTGTTTTTTCTTAACTCTTTTACTCTTTGCGACAGATTTTTATCTTCCATATTTTCATTTCTTTAATGACAAAAATACATTACATCAATCATATTTCATGTAAAATTCTTATGTCATCTTTACGTCATCGGACATTTCGTAAATAAAAAGGCTTATAATCAGGTCTTAAGATAATGCGTCCCACCCATTTTTGTTTTCTTGCGAGTTGCATTACTGGCAGATACTTTCCTCAATAATAGCAATGCCATCTTGAAATAAGCCCCCGAATTGTAAGCCCTTCCACCATATCCTTCAGTAAACATTTTTTTTATGGCGGCAAATACGCTATAAGCTATCGCTTTGGGGAAGTTGTAGTTGATGTTAGCCAATTCGCTCAAGAAATACACATACTCTGCATATAAAAAATCGCTATTTGATACTTCTCTATTTTGTCTATCGTGTGTGGCAAACGCGTTGGGTAGATAGCCCACTTTAAATCTATGATATATTACACGTAGTATGTAGTTTCTGTCTTCGCCATAATGATAGAATAGAGGACTGAATCCTCCAATTCTTCTGACTGTCTCAATTGGGAGCAACCAGAATGCAGCATTTACAAAGGGAAGTTCAACTAATTGATTGGCGGGTTGAGGTAGTTGCTCAACAGTTTCTATTTTGGAGTAATTGGCAAAACCGTGGTCAAGAGACGTGCCATCAGACGAGAGATGTACAGGAGAGATTATCCCAAAGTTGCGATTCTTCTCTGCTACTTCAATTAGTTTTTCCAACATATCGGCTTCAATCCACGTATCTTGATTCAGGAGAAAAACATAATCGAAACTATTCTCTAAAGCATAAGCCATCCCCACATTGTTGGCTTTTCCAAAGCCAAGGTTTTCACCCTTTTTAAATAAGACTACTTGTGGAAACTTACTTTCAATTATCTCGGTTGTGTTATCGCTTGAATTGTTGTCTATCACTACAACTGTTGAGGAGATGGTTGATGCATACACCGAAGAAAGGCATACATCAATCCACGGCTCAAAGTTGTATGAGACAATAACGATGCAAACTTTTTTATCTTCTTCTTTATTCATTTTTTGTAGCCTTTATTAAACCAGCTCTGAAGTAAGGAGGCTGCATGTTTTGCATGTCATTCATGAAAATCATCAATCCCGGATTGGGATAAACGCTGAATCCGTTTTCTGTGAAAAAACGTGTAAACTTCTCCAAATCTTTCGCATTGTGATAGGTGCACAATGCAATTTGAAGCGGTGCCTTTTGGAGCAATCCTTTCATTCCTTTTAAAACAGACGCTTCAGCACCTTCCACATCTATTTTGTAAAAATTAGAGGCTTCATCTGTATCTCCATAAAAAGCATCTAAGTTCACTTCGTTATCATTCGTCTTGTCCGATACAAATTTGCGAATAATCTCAACCTTGTCGCTCCATGGATTGAAAGTTGCCTCCAATGCTTCTATCCATTCAGGATCGCTTTCAAAGAGATAGACTTTTTTTAAGTCTTCTATGTGTTGAAAGGAAAAGTATCCTTCGGCACAACCTACATCGGCTAAGATTGTTTCTTTGTTTACAAAAAAGTGCTCATCGGTGTAGCAATGTGGAGACTCAGGGTCTTGCTCAATGCGCAGTTGGTTGTAGATAAGTTGTATGGTGCGCTTGTTTTGCGACTTTTTGAAATACAGGCGCTTGTTCTCTTCTATCACATATTTCAATCCATTTTCATTGTCAAAGTGAACTTCTATTTCATCAGCACAGTATTGTTCTTGAAAATCTCCATAGAAGTTTGAAAGCGAATGCTTCCTTAGATAATTGAGTGCAGCTTTGGTTTCTTCATCTTTAGGTGGGTTTTTTGAATAGAATGATAATATCTCTTTTCGTTTCTTCTCTTTCTCACGGTTGAATAAAAAGACATTGATACTTGAATTCAATTTATACTTTAAGGTTTTTATCATTTCTGTCTGTTTTTCTTTGATGAGATGAACTGTTTGATCTCTGTTGTCATTTCCAAATTAAATATATGAGATAATGCCAAATATGCCA
>DATERO010000251.1:0-4330 GCA_035271465.1 Dysgonamonadaceae bacterium
AGTTTTTTACAGCGAAGATTGCAATATTTCAAAGAACTTTTAATGTTTTTGTCAACGATGTTATGATACGATTATACCATTAGACTGTAAACGATGTCCTGACACAAAAGTGTCAACGATGTCCTGACATTTGCCAATTAGGCGTTAGGCGTTAGCGAATAGAAACCTCGTAAGGGGTGGCATTATATATATGGATTGATGAATTAAAGCTATGTGGTGAGTATATGGTATAGTCAATTGATTACTGATTACTGATCACTGATCACTGATCACTGATCACTACTAATTATTCATTCACTTTCTCACAACAATAAATTAAAAATGAAGAAATCAAATTTAGAAAAACAATAAAATATGAAAAAGACAACTTTACTCATTGCAATAATGCTTACAACTGTTATTGGAGCTAAAGCTCAAGAAGAAAAACCTGCAACTTCAGCTTCATCTGATGCATGGGGCATGACTGTCCTAAAAGTGCATTTGCACAATTTTATATCCATCACTATTAATTCTGATGATGCGTATGTTGACTTAGAGTATAGGACTGCTGAAGACTATGATGGAGAGGGTGTATCAGCACTTAAAGAAGATCACTTAATTGTATCAAGTCTTTCACCTTTCATTGTAAAGGTAAATTCATCTACTCCTGCGCCTTTGAATGAAGATGGGATTGCTCTTAATCAAGAAGGATCTGGTGTGACAATTAAGGCAGAAAGAGGCACAACAAAAGGAATGGAGGGTGCAATTAATCATCCTATTACACTTTCATATGAAGGTGAAAACATAATTGACAGCAACACTCCAAGTATGAACAATACTTTCAATATTACTTATAGTGGAGAAGGAGATGGTGCATATAAAAACAAATACTTTGGAGATGGCGAGCCAACTGTTTATACAACTAACGTTATTTACACAATAGCATCTAAATAAATTAGCACCGCTAAAACAGTTACAAAAATATACTGAGAATCTAATATGTTTTTTAAATGTTGGAGGGGCCTTGCGAAGTGATTTGCAGGGCCTCTCTTATTTAATGGGAAATTGAAAATTGACCCATCGAATACGCTCAGTTATCTTGGGCAGTCTGCTATTCCTATACTTTTTCCTTCCTAGCTTTACAAAGATATCTGCAAACATACGAGGGCAGGAAATAGAAAAAGCGGTGTGGGGTTTGTGTTATGGGGTATGGAGGTTTTAAAAAATTGACAGTTGACAATGTGACGAATATTGAATCATGCTACAAATATGTGAAACCTGCACAAATAATCATGTTAATCCAATAATCCTTACATCAAGGTTCAGATAATTGCGCGGAGCAGGAGCTCCACGCTCCCATAACCCTACAGATATCAAATTGCTTGTAGAATATTCAAATATACACGCCCCCATACCGCCATACCTCAAAACGGATCTCACGTAAAACTATGTGTTTAGATTGATAAATACAAGCATCGCTTTAGGTGTAACTGTCTATTCACTAGTCTTTTATTTAAGCTGTCATATGTAAAGAATATTAATAAGGTAATAAGGTTAGTGGAGTACAGTTAATCTCTGTTACTAAGGTTTTTTCTAACTCTTTTATCCTTAGGATTTTTTTATAAAAACTTTCCCATTAATACAGTACTGAGCCAACCACAAAGTGGTTGAATGTGAATAGCCATGGGTTGTAAACCCGTGGTGTATAGTTCCATCAGACCAATGAACCACAAAGTGGGTTCAATTTACTTTGCTTGAATCCATGTAGGATTCCTATCTTCTATCATCATGCCTCCCCACATTCCATACGGTGCTATTCACCTTTGACCCATTCTGGGTCTTTCTTATACTGCCTCGCAAATCCTTTCATGTGGTTTTTCTAAGTTTGTAGAAGCTACACGACACAATCGTTCCACAGCGGAGATTTAACTCTTTCCCGAACCTTAGTAATCTACTATAAATTATTGCAATTCAAACCTTATTACCTTATTTATGAAAATCAGATATAAAATAATAATATAAACGCTACCTATATCTTTTAATAAAATTTCTCTCTACTCAAACACATAGTTTTGCAGCTGATCCCTCAAAACTCATTGAAGGTATTACAACAGAAAAAGCCTCTGAAAATATTATCTTCAGAGGCTTTTGTGTTCATCGTTTGCGCTTCTACAGTTATTTTATAAACTTTTCACCCATTGGTAAAACTGTTTTGCCAGCTAAATCATTGATTATAATGCCTGCCATCATATACCACGCAGCAAAAGCACAAATAATAAGCTCAATTGCTGCAATGGCTTTGAGCTGAGGGAAATAAAAATGCTCAAGTACCAATAGAATAAAGCCAATTAGCAATGTTCCGAAAGTAAAAGACATTGCTTTGTGCACACGAAGTGAAGCAAAAAACATTATGGCTGTGTATAGTGTCCATCCCAATAGATAAAATCCGACATCTTGAGTGCTTGATGGATACACTCCATAATGCGTAAGTAATTTAATAATACTAAGCCCAATCCAAAAGGCTCCATAAGATACAAAAGCACTGTATCCAAAATTATTACCCACCTTTTGTTCTTGAAAGCCAGCAATCATCTGTGCTAAACCTCCAAATATGAGTCCCATGCTTATTACAGGCCCCCAACTAACCAGTCCAAGATTGTGTAATTGAAGTAAGAATGTAGTCATTCCAAAACCTGCTAATCCTACCACTGCGGGATTTCCATTTTTCATTTGTTTCTATTTTTTTATTGTGTTAATTATTGCGGGTGCAAAAATACTCATTTAATTAGTCAAAAGCTTGAATCTACAGTGAGGTAAGCTGAAAAGTACATATATACAGCATTAAATGATGAAATAGTTACTAGGAATATCTGTTAGTAAATGGTTTTCATATCAACCACGCAGATCACATTCAAAAGGATGTGTTTGCTTTACATTTTATTGTCTAATATAATCAATCTGTGTTGCTACAAAATATTCACACACCGCATCTACGGTGCTTGAGGTGGGATGGGTATAGGTTTACTAAAGACAGAAATGCTCGGCAGTAGCACTGGCAGCTTGTGACCCAACATCACACCACTTTTCCTCCTATGTAGTAAAGCAACTACATCTGCTTCCAATTTTTACTACAAGAAGTCATATTATAGAGAGCTATTTTTGCGCTTCAAAACAGATTAACAATTTTAATAAAAATAATTATGTCATTAAAGAAAGAGCTAAAGGAATTTCTACTACGAGGCAACGTAATAGACATGGCAGTAGGAATTGTTGTCGGAGGGGCATTTGGGAAAATAGTTACATCATTTGTAAATGATATATTAATGCCTCCAATTGCAACCCTTCTAGGCGACAGTAAGTTTGCTGAGATGAAGCTTGTCCTTCAATCGGCCATTATGGAAGGCGAAGAAGTGATTAAGCCTGCCATCACATTCAATTATGGAAACTTTATTCAAGTAGTTATCGACTTCTTGATTGTTGGTATTTCTATCTTCTTTGTTATCAAAGCAATGAACTCAATGAAGAGAAAGAAAGAGGAGGCACCCGCTCCAGCATCACCACCCGCACCAACTAAGGAGGAGACACTACTGACAGAGATTCGCGATTTGCTGAAAAAGAGTTAAGCGTTGTATCATCCACTCTTATTACAACGGAGCTATACACATCTCAATATTGAGAACGAGGGGTAGCTCCGTTTTGTTATTATAAAGTTAATCATACTTTGATGCTTATTAATGTTTGCACACACTAAATATCTATATACCTTAGCGCGGTAGTCAGGCATCAATCATCGATTCATAACGGTGAAGTTAGGATAATTGCTCTTCTGTTATTGCAATAGACGAATGGAAATATGAATAACGGAGATCTTATTATTGGCTATTTGATTTTATCTAACCTTCATAAAGTAGTTTTCAATCTCTTCCAATGAAGTATCTTTCAAGATTACTTTCTTGTCACGATCCAACAAATAAAGTGTAGGGATTGCCTTGATGTCATACAATCTTTTGTTAGTCACTTGGCTGTCGTTATCATAACTGTTTATCCAGTTCTTTTTAGGCATATTGGGTAGAGCTTCACGCCATTCCTGAATGTTACTATCGGGATAAACGCTCAAGACTGTAAGCATATTTTTAGTGTCGCTGTTAAGAGCAAATATGCTTTTTAGCGTGTTAGAATTAACCAGTTCGTGTGTTAGGGTAGCACATGAAGAACAGTTTGGATTGCTGAAGAGTAGAATTAAATAGTCACTATTCAAATCATGCATGTTTTTATTATCACCATTAGCTAGGGTATAAACAAAATCGGTTGAAACTGTGTTCACTCTGTTTTTTAGAATCATACTCTGTTG
>DATERO010000252.1:0-7864 GCA_035271465.1 Dysgonamonadaceae bacterium
ACAGAGAAAGAAGAAGCAAGAGAAGAAACCAATATATTCTGGAAAGAAGTAGAACAGGCAGCTTAACAAACTATTAACCGGAAGGTGAATTTACACCAACTTTATGGACTTGACTGTCAGCTCTTCTCATGTAGATTAAAGACTTTTAGTCTTTAGGTTTAATCTTATTTAGATGAAAATCTGTTTTTTCTAAGTTTCATCTGAACTGCGAACAATATAGCTGATAATGCTAACAATACAGTTGCTAAAACTGTGAATTGAGCTCCCAATTCACCGGTACGTGGTGCTCCGGTAGCTTCTTTCGTGGTTGTTGAACTTGTAACCTCGACTGTTTCTGTTGGAGGTGTAGTAGTCGGATCAGTTTCCTGTGTATCATTATATTTATTAGTGATTACAAGACCGTCTTCACTCACCGTCATATCGTATTGATCCGGAATCTTGGTTTCTTTTACTGTATAGACAAAATCTGAACCATCCGCTGCAAATTTAGGTAAGTTCCCCCACTTAGCTTCTTGCTCACCGTTACCTTCTGCAGTTAATTCAATTGCTGTGCCAAACTCTGTTCCATCTTGATATAGCATAATTATTGCTTTCGGGAAAGATGTCGTTCCGTCTGGGATATTATCCCAAACTTTGGTCGCTGTCACCGTCTGTGCTTCGCCTCCTGTATAGCGGTTTATGGCTGTCAAATCCAAGTACTTTATGAGAGTACCTGAGGGATATTTTCCTTCACTTAATTCTGAGGTTATTTCAACAAATTCGTAGCCGTTAGGTACACCGGTCTCTTCCATTACATATTCAATTATTTCTCCATTCGTACCATAAAATTTTAAAGATGTGAAAGATGCTTGATGATTTGTTTTAATCACAATGGGCTTAGTAGGATATAATACAGGGTTTCCGTCCGAGAAATAGAGGGATAGCTCCGCCTTTGGTTTATTAACTGTTGGTAGATAGTTGCCATCAGCATCAATATATTCTTTATTCATGCGTAAGAAGAAATTGAAGGACTCACCATTTTCGAAATTACCATAATATGTATTGGTCACAGTATACCCATTATCAAGCTTACCTTCATCAGTAAGTTTATAACCATTAGGAACAACCGGTTCTTTTACCGTATAGATATATCTTGATCCGTCCGGTGCGAATGCAAGCAGATTATCCCAGGTGACTTTCCACTCAGCAGCTTCTGTTGCTTCCTTCTGACCTAAGTCAATCTGATCTTGACCTTGTTCACGTATCAATTGGAGATTGACACTTTCCGGCAAAGGATCTGTAGCTTCTACACGTTTCCAGACTTTTGTCGCTGTTAAAGTAGTTTCTGCTGTTGTCGGATTCTCAGGATCAGTATTATCTGTTATACCATCATAAGTATTTGTAATGGTTAATCCATCGTCACTTACTGTTCTGGCATAACCGTTTGAAAGTGCTGTTTCCTTTACTGTATAAACAAACTCTGAACCGTCTTCAGCAAATTTAGGTAAGTTCTCCCACTTGGCTTCTTGCTCTCCGTTACCGGTCGCGGTCAGCACGATAGGGGTGCCATAAGCTACTCCATTTTGGTACAACGAAATCGTTGCTTTCGGGAAAGTTGTTACTTCTTCAGGTATTTCAGCCCAAACTTTGGTCGCTGTGATGCTTATATTATTACTATAAACTCCAGCATTTCGCACAGTAGATGATCCCGGAGCAAACGCTAGATTAAAGGTGTCCGTGACAACCAGATCTCCCACTTTAGATGCATGGTTGGCATTAACATTGCCAATTGCCCCATCAGGAATAATTGTTAAATCGAAATTTTCTGGAATATCAAATGCGACTTTGAAATCACCGGATTGATGACTAACTAATTCATAAGCACCTTGGCTATCCGTAACAGTTGTAATTTCACTACGGGTTGCCGGCGTTCCATCTGCATTAAGCAAGCGAACTGTTATGCCTTCTAAAGGTGTTTCATTATTTTGGTAAATACCATCACCATTTAAATCGTTGAAGACTCTACCTTTAACATTATATGTATATAGATCAAGATATGCATTCGAAATAAGTAAGTTATCTGAACCTGAGACATTAGTATACATGCGGTTATTTGCTTGCAAGCCGCTTGTTAAAGTAGCATCTTGAGGAACGTCTACTGGTACTGTAAAGCTATGTTTTTCATTAGATACCAATTCACTGCCTGACTTTAACTTAAAGCGAATAGCAGTAACCTTTTTTAGATCAGTAGGCAAACTGCCCCAATTAGCATCATTTCTTAACCATGCCGCTGATATCTCTGGCTCTTTGGTTGCATATGCGACATCATAACTTTCCTGGGCAGTAGCCGCTGCGGACAGATAGAGGTCGTAATCACTAGATGCCACACCTTTACGCGGCAGGACATCCATGACTATTAAATCCGTTATGTTATTTGTAGTGCGATTGTCTTCCTCCAGGGTAAATGTTGCCCTTCCACCAATCTTAGCTTGGCCATGACCAATTATAGGGTTGCTGTTAAGGTCACCCTGAACAAATTTTCTAGGCCTCAGCATTGCAGGTGGAGAAAATATCAACTGTGCTGTGCTTCTGGTCAGGACTTTGCCAGATCCGCTAATTCCTAAAGTATCAGGCACCAAGCCATCAAAGATACCAATCTGTTGAGGATCTGTCAGTTCCGTATTGTTATTCGACCACCCAAGGAAAATCTCGTTCGTATTCTCTCCATCGTACATATCAAGATTAGTCATTGCATTAAAGCGAATAGTTGCAAATTCAAGCTCTCCAGATCCTGCTAAAGATTTTGTTCCGTTTCCACGCCAAATTAGAGCCGTTCTTCCGGTATCCTTGTAATTATTAATAATCTCCGGAGTATCATTGAAAACACCTTCATTTACAGAATCTTTATATGTAATATGATTACTTGGCTGGCTATCTGCGAATACCATCCCAGGAGGCAACAAATCGAGTATAACAGGATTTTCCAGCGCATCCGGCTCAAAAATTCTAGTATTAATTGTTGATTTAATTTTTGCGGTAAATTCAATTTTATCACCGGGCAGAGCTTGTGCTACTGAACTTTTCTTTTCAATATAAACGGCAGGGCCATAAGGAAGGAACTGCTGATGCTGCACAACGCTAGTATTTGGAAGAGTAATGGCTAAATCCAGGTCACTTTCATATAATTTCCCACTGGCTTTTGCTTTGTTTTCAAACTTTTCAGTCTCGCCTGCTTTGTAGGTTGTTCCAGCAGGATCTTTTAGCAGCGTATCGAAATACATTCTGAAAGTTCCACCAGGTTTAACGATGCTACCCTCAACTGCTAATATTTTTACTGAAGTGGTATTCTCAGGTATATCAAAGTTTTTATTTTCGATAGGATCGATATTCTCAGCGATTATTACATCACCCTCCGGTGTAGAGGCAACGATGTTAACCTTACCCGGCTGTCCATACAAACCAATGAAATCTGTTGCAGAAGTATCAAATCTCAATCGGACGAATTTCATCAAAGGATCAAGCTCATAATCTTCTATAACCATATCTGTCATTGGAAGATTTAAGTCTGTATTTCTGAAATAAGTATACCAACTGACCTCTTTCTGCTTAGCGCTCAGTTGATCAATCATTGTCCTTGGCGCATTTTTTGATAATTGCGGTGACTTAACTTTCGTGGTGAGCCTGATCGTTTTCTCCGGAAATGTTACAACGGGTAAATTAGCTAATTCATAATCTGTTGCATCTTTGGGAATGAACTTAACAGACAAAGTCTGTTTGAATTGAACTATTCCATCTGCTTGTGCTCCGGGAAACTTTAGAGCTAATACTGCTTGTCCATCATATGAATTATAGGTGCGTCTACTTTTAGTTTCTAAAGGGAAATCTTCGATATAGGTTGCTGTTTTACCATCCGGAGACAGAGTCCAGCCTGGAGTCCTTGTATCATCAATGATCGCCACACGCTCAACATCATCATAATCGGTATATGTTGGAAGATTGATAGTGACTTCTCTCTTACTATAAACTCTGGAACCGTCATATTCTCCACCTGATGCTATATTTTCAGTTTTAAAACCATACGTATAGATGAGAGGAAATGCACCGGTTTCACTAATATACGTCAAGTTAATTTCATCTTGTATTCCACCAAAATGTAACGCATTATCAATAGCAACATTATTAATTCTAAAATTATGGTCATTAAGCTCAGCTGTATGGTGTTCAATATCCAATTGATTACTATTGAATGTTTTGCCATCCGGAGTAATGAGTTCTGCTGTAACCGGTACTACAAAATTATCAGGAGTATTATAATTTTCTGTTTTTAAAAATACTGAAAAATCGAATGTTGACGTAGAAAGATCAGTGAAAGTATATGTAATAACACGCATTTCTCCATCATCAGCGATTACGTATGTCGAATCTGGAATATCTCCCGCTTTTAGACTATCTAAATGTTTATTGGGAACTTTAATTTTAATCATCGATCCAGATAAGTCGTAGCCTGGTAAAACATTTTTGATTTCGAGTGCAATTTTTACGGTTAATTCTTGAGACGTGTACGCTTTAGAATTTACTAAACTGACAATAAAGTCACCAATCTCAACATTATCACTCATGATATCTTGAGTGGCAATATCTTTTTTGTCTTCCGACTGTGGTTCTACTTTTGTAGGGTCATCAGTCTCACCTTCGGCTTCTGTTTCTACTTCCGACTCAGTTTCAGTACTAGTTTCTATATTGTCATCTAGAATGGTATCAGACTCAACTACCGGATCACTTTCCGTAGCTGGTTGAGTTTCTGTATCTGAAACTATAATCTGTTCGTCTTCAACTTGTGTTTCTTCTACAACTCTTTCATCTAATTCAGTTTCTGTAGGTAATTCTCCTGCAAAAACAAAACCGTTAAAGGACGAAACCCACAAAAATGCAGTAATCATTAGAATGAAAACTCTGCGAAAATTTGTATTCTTTCTCATAGCATCTCCTTACACATTGCGTTCGACAGGTAGTGTGGTCTACTCTGCGAAGTTTTTTATAATTTCTACAAACCACGTGACCAATAGTTTTTGTAATTAGAGGTATTGTAATTATTCTTTAAGAAATAAACTTCACTAATCTCAAAACATCCAAGATGTATCGCGCTAAACAACCACATTATTTACTTTTGTATGTTTTGTCTAATAAATCTCAATTAAAAACTTAATAATTGGTTGTATTTATATTGCATATATTAGAGTTGTTAAGTCAAGTTTTAGTAATATTATTGTCATATGATTTATTAATACCATAATAAACCTTATCTTTTATAGCCATTTTAAGATATTATTGAATTTTGCAAATTCTCGATAAAAAACGCTGCCTATATATCACATGATTCCCTTCTTGTCAATTTGCAACATGAAAGCAAGCAAATCTTTATAACAGATTCAATAATATTGGGGATAATTAATTTATAGTATTAACAATCCCACTGCTCTTCCGGATTTTTCAGGGAATATAAAAATACCACTATTTTATTGTAACAGCATTACTTATGTGATTAAGAAAAAACGACCGTGAAATTATGCTATCTATTTCGCATAATAAAAAATAGGATTTCAGCTTTAGTCTAATTAGTAAATTTTTCTATTCTTATTTCTGTATAGTCTCTTTGACTTGTGGAAGAGAGCTTTATCTCTACATCCTGAAACTGATAGACGCCACTTCACAGCTCCCCCATCGATCTTAACGAAAGGCTCTTCACTCTCTTCAACCAGGTTGCCGTTTTTTTCAGAGAGTTGACTTTTGCATCCGGCATATCCCACATTTTTGATATGTATCCATATGCTTTTCGTAAGATAATCATCCTGACCATCTTTTTTTATCAAAATGCAATACACCGTAATTCTGAGTTCCGAATATATACCCATCAATGTACGTGTGTATATAGAATTCGCTTTTGATATTAATAACTTCTCTTGGAATACCAATCTCTGTAGCTGTTTTACCGAGCATTTCTATACTCTGGACAAGATCCTCTAGTATAATTCCGTCTTGAGTATCATTAATTCAAAAATTTTTGTTTTGCTTTCCTTATTTGTTGTCAGCTTATTCACTGAATCAGTACCGGCATCAGTTGTCTGCTTATTCAAATAATCCGTGTTTGCGTTAGTTGTTTGCTTATCTGTATAATCTGTATCGGCTATCATTTGTTTGCAACCGACAAAGCACAATAGACATAAGAAACAAATAATCTTGATTGCTGTTTTTCTTAAAGTCATAATGCATCCCCTTTTGTATATATCATCCCTTAAAAATATGTTATATAGAATTAGACAGCTATTGATAAAGAAGAAAGTTTTTAATTTTATTCTTTCGATAACAAAACCTCCGTTTTCCAAGGATATGATCCCTGTTTTTAATGTATGCAATCCTTGTTTTCATGGAGTTGAATAATATAAATATAATATATTCGAGCAAGAAAAGAGGTGCATAATATTGATTCCATATCGCAGACGACAAATTGAAGCATATATTTTAAAAGAACCACAGTATTATCCCGTAGTTTTGCTGACCGGTCCTCGACAAGTCGGAAAGAGTACGCTTTTACTAAAAATGAAAGAAGAAGGAAGAACATATGTAAGTCTTGACGATCCTGCATTGAGGAACTTAGCCCGATTTAGTCCGAATCTATTTTTTGAACGTTATCAGACACCTCTCTAATTGATGAAATCCAATATGCACCGCAGCTTCTTCCGTTTATTAAAATGATCATAGATAATAAAGATGAGAACAACCTCTTTTGACTCACCGGTTCACAGTTTATCCTATAATGCGTGTGGTATGCAGGAGTCGCTAGCTGGACAAGTACGCATTCTACAGTTGAGTGGTTTTCCAGAAAAGAAAGTCAAGAGCAAGAGCACTATATATTTCCACGTGATTTATCTCGAATGATGAATGAAACCACTTCATTTTTTCTATTGCAGAAGCTATGCTTCAGGGATCTATGCCGAGAGTTCTTTTCCAAGATAATATGGTTACTATCAATCATAGGTTGACAGCTATATAGCTCACGATGTAAGAGAAATTACAAATGTGCTAGACACAGGTAAATTTCTACATTTGATAACTCTGATGGCAACACGCACCGCACAGGAATTAAATCTTGCAAGCATCGGTAAGGATCTTAGTGTTGACAGCAGCACTGTAAGAAGGTGGCTAGATGTTCTGTTACCAAGTGGCCTCGAATAGAATTACCTGCTTATAGACGCAATCTAGGAAAGAGAATTATTAAGCGTCCAAATACATTTTTGCGGAGTTGGACTAGCTGCTTATCTATGTTCTATCAGGACAGCCGAAGCTTTTGATCTTAATCCTATAAAAGGAAATTTCTATGAGAGCTGGGTAATCTCGGAAATATACAAATCATATTGACATAACGGTATCTCTCCTCAATTTTACTATTATCGTGACAGCAATCTAAGAGAAATTGATTTACTGATAGAAAGGGATGGAAACTCTATCCTCTGGAAATTAAGCTGAACGATAATCCTTCGCATGCTGAAAAAAATTTCTGTTCTAGCTCCTGAAGATTCACGTATCCCTTTTTGTGGAGTAATCTGCCCAACACAAATATTAAGCCCAACAGCAGAGAAAGTCTGGAGAATTCCTGTCTTGTTAGTTTAATGATTGCTGTTACCTTACGAATGCACCTAGCTTAAAATGTCATTTAAATATATGCGGCGCCTTTTCTTTACTTCCTCGCAGGTCCCGGATATTTATCATTCTATTTCTGATTGTCAGGTCAGTTTTTATTCTTAAAAATTCCAAAAATACTTCATTATCCTTGTAATTGAGTGGAAAGTATCTCAGGGAAGGTGTATCGACATCATATCCCTCAGGC
>DATERO010000253.1:0-4008 GCA_035271465.1 Dysgonamonadaceae bacterium
AATGATTGAAATATCGATGGTAAAGTGTGATGTGCCCGATTATGAAGAAGGCACAACCGAAAAAGAGATAAAAGAGGCAAATGTTAGGAACAACAACAAAGTCTCTACTACACAAAAAGATTCAAAAACAATATCGGTTGCCCTTGTAGGAAATCCCAATTCAGGCAAAACCACTATTTTCAATACTGCATCTGGCTCACATGAACATGTTGGTAACTATAGCGGTGTCACAGTAGATTCAAAAGAAGGCAAATTAAAACACGGAGGCTACACCTTCAAAATGATTGATCTACCAGGCACTTACTCTTTATCTGCCTATACCCCCGAGGAGTTATTTGTAAGAAAATACATCTTAGAAGAAAAGCCAGACATAATCATCAATGTAGTCTCTGCATCTGCTTTAGAGCGCAACATGTACTTAACTACGGAGTTGATGGAGCTGAAGGCTCCCATGGTCATTGCTCTCAACATGTACGATGAATTACAAGAAAGCGGCAGAGAGTTCGACTATGATTCCTTATCTGAAATGATTAATACACCTATCATCCCTACAATAGGTAAAAAAGGAATTGGAATTCCTGCCATGCTTAACAAGATCATTGAAATGCATGAAACTTCCAATCAAGATGAGAATGGTAGCGTGCACATCTCATACGGTAGGGTGTTGGAAAAATCTATCTCACGATTGGAGATGCAATTCAATAAAACAGACATCTCGCAATTTAATATGCCATTACGATATATTTGCATTAAACTGCTTGAAAATGACAAAGACATACGAAGTGTAATTAGCACTCTCCCTAACCACCAAGCAATAATTGCACGTACAAAGCGTGAACAAAACTATATCGAAAGTCTTCTAAAAGAAGACCCCGAATTTGCTTTCACCAATGCTCGCTATGGATTTGTGGCAGGAGGGTTGCGCGAAACACTTACTGAGAAAACAAATATATCAGATACCACCCGTATTCTTGACACAATTGTCACCAACAAATATTTTGGATTTCCCCTTTTCTTTATCTTCATGTGGATCATGTTTGAAGCTACATTTACATTGGGTAATTATCCAATGGAATGGATAGAATGGGTAGTACAACAAACGGGTGATTTTATACGAGCAAACATGACTGATGGACCTCTGAAAGATCTATTGGTTGATGGGATTGTTGGAGGTGTTGGTGGAGTAATCGTTTTTCTTCCCAATATCGTAATCCTCTATGCTTTCATCTCTTTTATGGAAGATTCAGGGTACATGGCACGAGCGGCATTTATAATGGACAAAGTGATGCACAAGATTGGTCTTCATGGCAAATCATTCATACCTCTAATAATGGGCTTTGGATGCAATGTGCCAGCTATTTTGGCTACTCGCACCATTGAAAGTCGAAGCAGCCGAATGATCACAATGCTAATCAATCCACTTATGTCTTGTAGCGCTCGGCTTCCTATATATATACTGTTTGTTAGTGCTTTCTTCCCAAAACATGCCAGCACTGCCCTATTTGCAATTTACCTGTTCGGGATTCTTCTAGCGGTAATTATGTCCAAATTATTCCGCAAAACAATGTTCAAAAAAGAAAACTCCCCATTTGTAATGGAGCTGCCCCCTTATCGCATGCCAACAGTAAAATCAACCCTTACGCATATGTGGGAAAAGTCGCGTCAGTATCTCCAAAAGATGGGAGGTGTTATTCTCATTGCATCTATTGTTATATGGTTCTTGGGATACTTCCCACATAACAAAGCAACTGAAGAGCATTATGACGAACAAATAGAACAAGTTACCAACATGTTTTCGGAGGGAGAAATAAGCACACAAAAGCATGAAAGCATGATTGCAGGCATAGAAACAATGCGCAATTCTGAGCATCAAGAAAACTCATATATTGGCAAATTGGGCCATTTCATCGAGCCTGTAATGCGTCCACTTGGTTTCGATTGGAAGATATCAGTAAGCATCATCACAGGAATGGCAGCAAAAGAAATTGTTGTAAGCACCTTGGGTGTACTCTACCCAGGAGATGCACAAAGTCAAGAGTCTTTACAAACCCGATTAAAAAATGAAAAGAACAGTGATGGAACTCTGGTATTTACACCTATTGTGGTCATCGCATTCATGCTGTTTATACTAATCTACTTTCCATGCATTGCTACCATTGTAGCTATAAAAGAAGAGTCGGGATCATGGAAATGGGGACTTTTCACTATCGTTTACACCACATCTTTGGCTTGGTTAATAGCTTTTTTGACATATCAAATTGGTATGCTATTCTAAACATTATATTGATTACCTTGTTTTTTATAATATGGACCTACAATTAATTATCGTCATATTTATCGGACTTGTCGTTGCGGCAGTAATAATTCGCAATGTATATCGCTTTTTCTTTGTTACTGATATAAATAAGAATCCTTGTGGTGGCTGCACAGGATGTAGCATGTCTAAGAATTGGGAAGAAGAGAAACAAGATCCATATAGGGCTTATTTGCAAATGTCAGATGAGTAAATATTGGATCAACAGTGAAACTATGTCTTTGAGTAGAGAATAAGTCTTATTAAAAGATGAATGCTAGTTTAAACTATCGTTATAAGTCGAGATTATTTAGAAATAAGGTAATAAGTCCCCCACGATTTTCAACCGAACATCAAAGGGAATAACTTGTAAACAAAGCATGCTGATATATAGGAGCATAGCATTTAGTTATATAGTAGGTTTGGATTGGGGTTGAACCGTATGTAGAATAATTCAACTTGAATTGCAATAGTGAAATAGAAGAAAGAATATTTTTCAAATACAACCTAAGGCCGAAAGTTAGGAAAACCTTAGTAACAAAGGCAAATCGCTCTCTAAAAAACCTTATTACCTTATTGATGTTCTTGATTACAACGCTCTTATTAATAAATGAATAGTGGTTTTCTAGGATCAGCTGTAAAACTATGTGTTTGAGTAAAGAGCAATTTTATTAAAAGATATAGGTAGCGTTTATATTTTTATAGATCTAGTTTTTTTGAAATAAGGTAATAAGGTTTGCATTGTGATAATTTACAGCAAATTACTAAGGTTTAGAAAAGGATTGAATCTTATGTAGAATAATTCAATTTGAATTGCAAAAGTGATAGAGAAGCAATAGTAGTATTCATCAAGTAAACTTGCTCGCGCGCATTTGCAATGCGTGTGTCGCAATAGCGAAATACTCTCTTGAAAATACTTTTTTGCTACGCAACACACCGATTGCAAATCGGCGCGAGCGAAGAACCATAGTAACAGAGATTAACTGTACTCCACAAACCTTATTACCTTATTAATATTCTTACATGTGATAGCTCAAATAGAAGAGTGGTGAATAAACAGTTGCACCTAAAGCGTTGCTTGTATATATTAATCTAAACACATAGTTTATACGTGTGATCCGTTTTCTCCTTAATGCTGCTTGTATTTATTCATCTAAGCACATTAATTTATGTGTGATCCGTAATATCCTTGACTTGCACATTTCAGTGCATCAAAGACAAAAGAGCAATTGCAGTTTTCTAGTTGATAAAATGCAACATTCACTCACAATATTACCTCTTAAAACTGATGAAAAGAATCTGTAATAAATGACAGCACTACAGGTAGTGATTCACGCCAATAAGTCCATGTGTGACCTCCGTCGCGAACACGGTATTCATGTGGGATTTCTTTCTTGCGCATTTCAATATGAACAAGAGAATTGCCTTCATAAAGAAAATCATCGTCTCCACAATCAATAAACCAGCGCACTGCTTTTCTCTGCTCTTCAGGTAAATTTTTCATCATATCAACCACACTGTGCTTTTTATAATATGTCTCTAATTCCTCGTCTGTGGCACTTTTCATTCCGTCGCGCGATTTGTATCGCTCCATCTCATCCATATTCAAAGGTCCACAAGAAGCACTCAACGGACAAGCCGAAGAAAACAGTTCAGGATGGCGCAATGCGTAAACAAACGTTCCTCCACCACCCATAGAAAGCCCTGCTATAGCA
>DATERO010000254.1:0-16047 GCA_035271465.1 Dysgonamonadaceae bacterium
CAAATAGTAAAACAATTGATGGAGTTGGAAAAGGCAATTATATCAGTGATATAACAAGTTTAGAACCAAACACAACTTACTACATCAGAGCTTATGCAACCAATAGCATTGGAACATCTTACGGAGAGCAGATAAGCTTCACAACTTTAAATGAAGTATCAGCGCCAACTGTCACTACTTCACAAGCAACGAGCATTACAAAAAGCAGCGCAACCATTGGTGGAGAGATTGTTGCCGATGGTAATAACACGATTACCGAGCGCGGTGTTATTTATTCTACTACAGAAAACCCAACAATAAAAAGTAGTAAGGCAGTATCTAAAATAGATGATTCAAACAAATTTGCAGTGGATATTGATAAGCTAAAACCAAATACAAAATACTATGCAAGAGCTTATGCAACCAATAGCATTGGAACATCTTATGGTAATGAAATAACCTTTGTAACACATGATGCAGTTCTTACTCTTACAGACTCGCGTGATGGTCATGTCTATAAAACAGTAGAGATAGGAAATCAAGTTTGGATGGCTGAGAATTTAAAATATTTACCCAAAGTACATAGCAACGATGAATTTGAGTCAGCCGGCATTAACAAACAACCTGGATATGGTGTACTGGAATATACTGGCAACAATTTGTCTAGTGCCAAAGAGCATAGCAATTATAAAACCTACGGAGCGTTATATAATATGTATGCTATTCAGAACAATGATATATGCCCGAAGGGATGGCATGTACCTAGCAAACAAGAATGGGATATATTGGTTGATTTTCTTGGTGGAATGAGCGTTGCTGGCGGAAAGCTAAAAGAAGAAGGTACAAAACATTGGAGTGACCCAAATGCGGGAGCAAATAACGAGTCCGGGTTTACAGCTCTTCCAGGGAAGTTTCGTATCGATAATGGAGTATATTTTGCATTAAGTGTAAGCGGAATGTGGTGGACTTCATCCTTCAGTGGTAACCCTGTTGATGCACCTGTTTTTGTATTAGACAGTTTTAATAGAGGTGTGACATACACTGATAATATTCAGCAATGGGGAGTTTCCGTTCGCTGTATAAGAGATTAATTCAATCTTATTTTTTACTGAGCAATTTTTATCAGAGTTTAAATTGCCCAAAAACTTAATACTAAAGTTCACTTTTTCACATTAACTTACCCCTCTTTTTCATCCCAACTTTCCACTTTTTTCATATCTTTGTGTGTAAACACATAAAGAAATCATTATGAACAAAAATGAAATCCCTGAAAGACTTTCAGCCCTTCGCAAATTTATGGAAAACAAGAAACTCGATGTTTTTGTTATTCCCAGTACAGATCCACACCTAAGTGAATATCCTGCTGCTACGTGGGAGAGTCGTAAATGGATTAGCGGTTTTACAGGTTCGGCCGGAACTATAGTTGTCACAACTAATGAAGCTGGTCTATTTACCGATTCACGGTATTTCCTGCAAGGAAAAACTGAATTAGAAAATACAGGTATCGATTTGTTTAAAATGGGTTTACCCGAAACTCCCGATATGATCGACTGGATAATTGATCAAGCTGGAGTAAATGGCAAAGTTGGGATAGATGGATTGGTATATGCTGCATCGGATGCAAAAATGCTTGAAAGCAGATTAAAACGAAAAAATATCAAATTAGTTACTGAGTTTGATCCCTTTGCAGAGATATGGAAAGAGAGACCGGCAATCCCACAAAACGAAATATTCATTTTACCCGAAGATATCACAGGCGAATCGGCAAAAAGCAAAATAAAACGCATTGTGGAATCATTTAAGAAAGAAGATGCTGATGGGATGCTGATGGTTACTTTAGATACCATCGCATGGACATTTAATATTCGTGGCAACGATGTTGACTTCAATCCTGTAGCAGTTGCTTACGCTTACTTATCAGAAAAAGAAACAGTACTATTTATAGATCCTGCCAAATTAACCAAAGAGGTTTCTGACAATCTGAAACAACAAGGAGTAATATTGGCGGCTTATGACAAGGTGTTTGAATATGTTAGCAATCTTCCAGCCACTACCACAGTTATGGTAACAGGGAGTAAAATTAATCATAAACTCTTACATACAATTCCCTCAAATTGCAATATTGTTGATGTTCCATCAACCGCAGATCTGATGAAAAGCACTAAGAACGAAACTGAGCTGAAAGGCTTTCGAAATGCCATGCTTAAAGATGGCATTGCTTTGGTAAAATTCTATATGTGGATGGAAAAAGCTGTTCCGACTGGTGAAGTAACAGAAGTTACTATAGAAGATAAACTACGCGAATATCGTTCACAACAACCCCTTTATTTTGGGGAGAGCTTCAACACCATTGCGGGATATGGCGGTAACGGTGCTATTGTGCATTATCATGCCACGCCAGAAAGCCATTCTAAGATAGAGCCTAAAGGTCTAATGTTAATTGACTCTGGTGCACAGTTTATGGATGGTACCACTGATATTACTCGCACATTGGCAGTTGGTGAACTAACGGATCAAATGAAAAAAGATTATACAAACGTACTCAAAGGGCATATTCAAATTGCAACCGCTATCTATCCTCAAGGAACTCGCGGATCACAATTAGATGTTTTAGCACGTAAAGCTCTATGGGACAATTGTCTTCACTACTCTCACGGGACAGGTCACGGCATAGGTCATTTTTTGAATGTACACGAGGGTCCCCAAAATATCCGTTTAGAAGAGAACTCTGTTACGCTGCAACCCGGCATGGTAACATCTAACGAACCAGGATTATACAGAGCCGATGAGTATGGCATTAGAATCGAGAATTTAATCATCACTCAAGAGTATAATAAAAACGAGTTTGGAACCTTCTACGATTTCGAAACAATAACTCTTTGCCCAATTGACACTACTCCTATTGATAAAGAATTGATGACCCAAAAAGAGATAGATTGGCTCAATGAATATCACACAATGGTGTTTGATAAGCTCAACTCCCATTTGAACGATGAAGAGAAAGCTTGGTTGAAAGAAAAAACAAAAAGTATATAGATTATTAGTAGAGATATAAATTTTGCATCTCTACTTCTTATTAAAGATTCACATAGAAATAAAATATGGCATTAATTAAATCTGTTAGAGGATTCACACCCCAAATAGGTGAAAATATTTATCTTGCTGAAAATGCAACTATTATTGGTGATGTTATTATTGGCGATGACTGCAGTATTTGGTATAACACCGTTTTACGTGGCGATGTTAACTCTATTCGTATTGGCAATAGAGTAAATGTGCAAGATGGCACTGTTATTCACACGTTGTATCAAAAATCTGTAACTATTATTGAGGATGATGTCTCAATTGGTCACAATGCAGTTATTCATGGTGCAAAAATAGAAAGCGGTGCACTGATAGGTATAGGAGCAGTTGTGTTGGATCACGCCGTCGTTGGAGAAGGAGCAATTATTGCTGCTGGTTCTGTTGTACTAAGTGGAACCCAGGTTGAACCTGGCAGCATTTATGCAGGTGTACCTGCCAAGTTTATCAAAAAAGTTGATCCTGAACAAGCCAAGGAGATGAATCAGAAAATAGCAAACAACTATATTATGTATGCTGGTTGGTTCAAAGAAGAAGATTCAAAAAACAAATAACGTATTAAAAAAATAACTGAATCAAATAAAGACCTCTTTTAATATCTCATTTTGTTTCAAAAGAGCAATCAATGTTATAATCAAACATATAGTGGGTATTAAAAGAGGTTTTTCATAAAAGTATTGATAACTTTGTAAGAGTTGTCTTGGAGACAACATTTACTTTTCACTTCGCTGATAAATAGATTAAAACAACATATATGCACACCTTATCTGAAACAGAATTAAAAACTTTTCTTAATAAAAAAGTTGCACAATTTAATACCGTTTCTTTTATAAAGAGAGACCCAATAAGTATTCCACATAAGTTTACAGAAAAAAAAGACATTGAAATAATGGGCTTTTTTGCTGCCACTTTAGCTTGGGGACAACGAAAAACTATAATTGCAAAATGCAATGATCTAATCGAAAGAATGGAAGGCAAACCTTATGATTTTGTCATGAATCATTCCGATGAAGATTTGCAAAGACTGGAGGGATTTAAACACAGAACATTCAATGATACGGATCTACTTTATTTTATAGATTACTTTAAAAGACACTATAGCACACACGAAAGTTTAGAGAGTGCATTTATACCAGACTCAGGATTTGTAAGCGTCGAAAATTCGCTTATCCACTTTGAGGAAGAGTTTTTCAATCATGAAAATGCGCCCAAAAGAACAAAGAAACATGTTGCAACACCAGCGCGAAAGTCTGCATGTAAACGTATAAATATGTTTTTGAGGTGGATGGTTAGAAAAGATAAGAATGGAGTAGATTTCGGAATATGGAACAAAATTCCAATGAGTGATTTAATATGTCCCATAGACTTACATGTAGAAAGGACTGCGCGTAAGCTTCAGCTTATTACAAGAAAGCCAGTTGACTGGCAAACAGCATTAGAACTCACCGAGAGTCTTAAAAAATTGGATGAAAATGATCCAGTCAAATATGACTATGCTCTTTTTGGATTATCTATTGGTGAAGATATAACTTCTCTCTAAATCCAAATAACTTCAGGATATTCAACATTTTCTAAAAACAGAGCATGTGCTGGTGCAGATTCACCTGCTGCACTTCTGTTTTTAGCTGCTATGATATGTCGAAACTGTTCTTCATTCAATCGTCCCCTACCCGCCTGCAAAAGTGTTCCAACAATTGATCGGACCATGTTTCGAAGAAATCTATCTGCTTTAATTGTGAAAACATAGTCCTCTCCAATTTTTTCCCAATACGCATGTTCTATTTTGCATATATTGGTTTTTGCCTCAGTGTGCAACTTACTGAAGCTAGTAAAGTCATCTGTATCTTTTAAGATAGAACACAGTTGATTCATGAACTCTACATCAGGTTCAAAAGTAATGCGGTATTTTAGTTCATGAAGAAAAGGATCTTTTATTCGGGTAATGTGATAGGAATAAGTACGAGAAATTGCACTGAATCGAGCGTGAGCATCAATAGTTACTTCTTTTATTGAATGAATTGCAATATCATTAGGCAAAAACCTATTTAGTTTCATGGACAAATCATCAGGATTAAGCTCATTTTCATCTACATCAAAGTGAGCAATCATCTTTCGCGCATGCACACCACTATCTGTTCTGCCTGCTCCTACAACACTAATCCTTTTACGCAACAATGTTGACAATGATTCTTGCAATGTTTCTTGAACGCTAATTGCATTTGGTTGTATTTGCCAGCCACAATAGTTTTTGCCGTTATAAGATAGGGTTATGAAGAAACGTTTAATCATTCTCTAACAGTGATATGAAAACAAGCCTGTTGGCGTTCATGCTTAATATAGCATCGTTCATTCTCCTTCAAGTCAAACAAGACTTGCGCAAGAACAAGCTTTAATCTTTCAGGAAGAAGTTCATCATGATCATCGTGGTCAATCTTATGAAATCTCTTCCACGAAACATCAAATGTTGTTCCATATCTATGAGCTGAATTATCACTTGCGTTTATATTTCGCTTTGTAAGCCTCATAATATCATCATCAGTGCGCGTAATACTCGTCAATGTCAATTTATATAAAGGCAACTCTTTGCTGTAAAGTGAGTCTCTGAATGCTTGTGTAATATCAACAAACAGTTTAGCTGCAGAGGGCACAAGATATGGTATTGAATGAGTTATATCATACGATGTATATAGTTCTAATTCATGCGGCAATCGAACCAACTTCTTTATTTGATGAATAGTATCATCGCGCGTTTCAAGCGGGTCAATTCCATTTTTAATAGCCGAAACAATATGAAGCTCATTCAAATCGTTAAACTCACGATTATAATTACCCGAAAACTTAGCTTTTCGTTCTCGTAACTCTACAGGTATTAACTGTTCGTATTGCGTTTCATTTTTCTTCTTGGCACAACCAATTGTAAACAAGATAATGAATGCCAATAGTGATGATCTTATTATTTTCATTGTAAAGATGTAGGCGTGGCTTTATTGATTTAATTCACGTAAACGAATTTTTGTTAGAACTTGTTTGGTGTTTAATGGGAAATCTCCATCCATCATCCATCCATAATATCCTGGTTCTTTTTTCAAAATTTCAGCAACAGGTTTCCCTTTATGCTTCCCAAAATTAAATACTTCTACATTATTCTTATCATAAACAAAGCGACCTGCAAAATCAACATTATTATTGAAGCTACCATAGTCTTTAGATAAAGCATCTACATCGTTAATCAAATCGGGGTAGTGTTTCAGCTGCGACTTTAGTACCTCATAAGTAGCTCTTGTATCCGCTTCGGCTGAGTGTGCATCAACCAGCTCTTTGTCACAGTAAAACTTATATGCAGCTTCCAATGTACGCGGTTCTTTTTTGTGAAAGATAATTTGCACATCAATGAATTTGCGCTTTGCCATGTCAAAATCGATATCAGCTCTCAAAAACTCCTCGGCCAACATGGGCACATCAAATCGATTAGAATTAAAACCAGCCAAATCACATCCTTCTATCTGTTGGGCAAGAGATTTTGCAATTTGCTTGAATGTAGGACAATCTTTCACATCTTCATCCGTAATACCATGTATTGCAGTTGATTCAGGTGGTATAGGAATGCCGGGATTCACTCGTTTTGACTTTACCTCTTCATCTCCATTAGGAAAAACCTTCAAAAAAGATATTTCAACAATTCTATCTTGAGATATATTGATACCTGTTGTTTCTAAGTCGAAGAAAACTAAAGGATTTTTCAAATTTAAATTCATCTGTTGTTTTTTTTATGTCTGCAACAATTTCATCACAAGACACTGTTTAATTTAAAAACAAGGCATTATAAAGCCTTGTTTTATATAATGATAGACTTCCGCTAATGAATTAGAAGCATCAAATTCTATAATATTTATTTGTGTAGAAGAAAGCATGTAAGGAGTCTTCTATTTTTACCGATAACTTTAAAGCTTATTTTAATCGTTAAGCATCATTGGCATAATCAATGTCAACATCTCTTCATCCACCTCATTTTCGACAGGAACAATTATACCTGCACGTGAAGGATCTGACAATTCAATGATCACATCTGCCGAAGGAATATTATTAAGTATATCAGCTAAGAAGTCTGCTTTGAAACCAATACTCATGGCTGTACCCGAATATTGACAAGCAATTGTTTCTTCGGCCGCTGTTAGGTAGTCTATATCTTGAGCCGTTATCAATATTTTATCTTCTGATAGTTGCATTTTCACCAAGTTGCTTGATGGATTAGAAAACACTGAAACACGTTTTACAGCATTCAAGAAGTTTAGTCTGTCTAAGGTAACTTTGTTTGGATTATCTACTGGAATTACAGAGTTGTAATTTGGATATCTACCTTCAACAAAGCGACACAACATACTATACTTGGAAAGTTTGATTACTGCGTGGTTATCATCAAAAGTTATTGTCACATAGTCCTCTTCTCTCGGTAAAACTGAACGCAACAAGTTAGCCGGCTTTTTTGGCAATATGAATGATGCATTTTTGTCTGCTTTCACATCTGTTGCAGCAACCCTTACCAGTTTATGACCATCTGAAGCTACAAAAATTAAACTCTCGGTGCTTATATCAAAATAAATACCATTCATCACTGGTCGCAACTCATCGTCAGCTGTTGCAAAAATAGTACGGTTAATACCACTTAGTAAAATCTGCGAGTCTAAGTTAAGCGTCAATGCATCCTCTTTCAAATCTTTTGGTTGTGGGTAATCTTCACCTTTTAAACCAATAAAATTGTACTTCCCATTATGATAATAAATGTAAACCTCAAGTGATTCATCGTCTATTTCAAATGTTAAAGGTTGATCAGGCAACTCGCGTAAAGGGTCCAATAAGTTCTTTGCATTAATTGCCAATGAGCCTTCTCCTTCGTGATCCACTACTTCTACAAATGTTTCCATTCGTATCTCATTATCTGCAGCGGTGATAGTCAACTTATTGTCTTTTAGTTCAAGAAGGAAACAATCTAAAATAGGCAACGTATTCTTCGAATTAATTACACGACTGATAGTCTGCAAATGAGATGATAATAATGCGCTTGAAACTACAAACTTCATAGTATGTGATTTTTATATGTGTATTATTGTACCTTTTATTAATTGAGCAAATATATAAATTATTTCTCTGAGATTGGCTGTTTAATTGATTTAAATTATGAACATTGCTGCCATTTTAGTATTTTCAATTTAATGAATGACAACATCTGTATAAAAAGCAGATAAAACTACTCATCTTTATTAAGTGGATGATGGGAAATTATTTCCTGACGGAAAAAGTCCATATCCAAATGTGTATATATTTCTGTTGTTGTTATCTTTTCGTGTCCCAACATTGCTTGAACATATCTAATATTGGCACCACGCTCAATTAAGTGGGTAGCAAAAGAGTGCCTAAAAGTATGAGGACTTATTGTTTTCGTTATTCCAGCCGATTCTGCGTATTGTTTTATGTACCAAAAGACTGTTATACGCGAAATGGGTGTACCCCGTTTGCTAATAAACAAAAAATCTTCACTCCCTTTTTTAGTAATAATCGTGTTGCGATACTTCAAATAGTTTTTTATTTTTTTTATAGCTGTGTTCGAAATTGGCACTAACCGTTGCTTATTTCCTTTGCCATCGACACGGATAAAACCTTCATCGAAAAACAAGTTTGTAAACTTCAGGTTTGCCACTTCGGACACGCGTAACCCACAACTGTACAGTGTTTCGATAATTGCATAATTGCGTGTACCCTCAACCGTTGATACATCAATTGCAGATAGTATTGAATCTATTTCTTCAACGCTTAAAACAACGGGCAGCTTAAGCCCAATTTGCGGTGAATCAAGTAGTTCTGAAGGGTTAGTTTCAATGAAACCATCGAGAAACAAAAAATGATAAAACGATTTTATTCCTGACAATATGCGAGCTATTGATCGTGCTTTTATACCTTGATCGTACTGCTCTGCCAAAAACTCTTCGAGATGAGAGGTCTTTAAATCCTTAATCGATAGCTCATTCTCTTCTACATATTTAATGAGCTTTCGCAAATCAGTTAAATAGGCCGAAATAGAGTTTTTTGACAAACCCTTTTCAAGCAGCAAATATCGCTTGTACTTTTGCACAAGAAGTTCATTTTGCATTAAAACCTCCAAATATTATAATGATTTTTTCAACTTTCTCTCTTTCCCAATCTTTTTGCTTTCGATTCAGAACCTACAGTTACTTCGAATCACTATTAGCTTCCTTCTCCAACTCCTTAGTTAATACTATGGAAGAATAAAAGAACAAGATTGCGCTAATTAATAATAAGACAGGCCATTCATTACGACCTTTATACATAATGAAAGTAGCAACCAACATTAGCAGACAAGCAATCACTTGAAAGTTGAAAAGTCTTTTTCCTCTGATACTCTTGCCGGGATAAGGATTTGTTAAGGTTATTGCAGAAAACAAACTCACACTTATCACCATTCCCCAAACAGCAATTTGCGGAATAAATGAATAAGCTATTGTGAATACTAAAATAAGTAAAGCGGATGCTTTATATACTATCTCTTTTATATTATACTTCATTGTTTGTGCTTAAAGCGAATAATGGCAACCTACTCTATAACAAAGACCTCTTCGTTTTCCTTTTTCATCAAATAATTTTCTCGTGCAAACTTCTCTAAGTTGTCTTTATCTGATTGTAGCTCATGTAGCTTTGCTTTATCTGCTTCTGTTTTTTTCCTATAAAATTCTATTTGTTTATTCAGACTCTTAATTTCCCTATCGCTTTCAATGCGCTTCATTACGTTGCTATCACTAAAGAAAAACAACATCACGATAATAAATAAAATAACCCCGATCTGAAGACTCTTCAGTCCCCAATATCCCTTTTTTATTTTTTTCACATGGTTAAGCATAGTGCTGACAAAAAAATAGCCATTTATTAATGATGCAAATATATAGAAAAATAGTATCGTATATTACAGATGAATCAAAAAAAGAAATATTCTAATTACTGAGAAGTGAAATATACAAATAAAACTTATCTTTGAACTTATATTTACAAATTAATAATTTTATTTTTTATAATGAAAAAATTTATTGGACTACTATTAGCCTTTCAAATTTCTATACCACTAATATTTTCTTGCACAAACTTCCTGATTGGCAAAAAAGCATCAACTGATGGATCCACAATGATTTCCTATTCGGCCGACTCATACAATCTTTACGGTGAACTCTATCATTGGCCCGCAAAACAATACAGCGCTGGCGAGATGCTTAAAGTATATGAGTGGGACACAGGAAAGTATCTTGGCGAAATACCACAGGCTCTCCAAACTTACAATGTGATTGGCAATATGAATGAACATCAATTGGCTATTGGAGAAACAACTTTTACGGGTAGAACAGAGCTATCCAACCCTTCAGGGATTATGGATTATGGTAGTCTAATTTACATTACACTCCAAAGAGCTAAAACAGCTCGTGAAGCCATCACTGTTATGACCGATTTAGTGAGCACACATGGCTACTATAGCACTGGCGAATCGTTTTCAATAGCCGATCCCAACGAAGTTTGGGTAATGGAGCTGATTGGAAAAGGACCTGACAACAAAGGTGCTGTTTGGGTGGCAGTTCGTATTCCGGATGACTGTGTGTCGGCTCACGCCAATCAAGCACGTATCCAACAGTTTCCTTTAGATGACCCTGCAAACTGCATTTACTCTCCCGATGTAATAACTTTCGCACGCGAAAAAGAATACTTCTCAGGCGAAGACAAAGATTTCAGTTTTGCCCAAGCTTATGCTCCAATAGATTTTGGTGCACTTCGCTTTTGTGAGGCTCGGGTATGGTCATTTTTCAATCATGTAAACAAAGACATGGCACAATACGTTACTTATGCTAAGGGTGAAACAACAGATCCAATGCCATTATACATCAAACCTGACAAACAATTATCAATGCGTGACGTTCAAAACTTCATGCGAGATCATTATGAAGGCACAGAGTTGGATTGGAGTAACGAATTCGGTGCAGGACCTTTTAACTCACCATACCGCTGGTCCCCATTAACATTTACCGTAGATTCAGTTGAATATTGCAACGAAAGACCTATATCTACCCAACAAACAGGATTTTCATTTGTTTCTCAATCACGCTCTTGGCTACCTAATGAAATAGGAGGAGTTTTGTGGTTTGGGATTGACGATGCAGCACAGTCTGTTTATTATCCTGTGTATGTTGGAAATACAATTGTACCCGAATCAATGAAAGTGGGCAATGGTGATTTGCTCAACTTTACATGGGAGTCGGCATTTTGGGTGCATAACTGGGTATCTAATATGGTTTACAATCGTTACAGTGATAAAATTGTTCACGTAAATGAACTGCAAGACAAACTGGAAAGTAATTTTGAAAATAAACAACCTGAGATTGAAGAAAAAGCATTAGCTTTATATAAAGAATCTAAACCAGAAGCTATCAAATTCTTAAATAATTACACCAACACCAGTGTCGAGCAAGGCTTGAGTGAATGGAAAAAGCTGGGTGAATACCTAATGGTTAAATACATTGACGGTGTGGTTAAAAAAGAAAACAATGGCGAATTTATGCGCAATGAACATGGAGAACCCACTTCACCCGATCGTCCAGGATATCCAAACGAACATTACCGAAAAGTAATTGAAGAAACTGGCGATAAGTACAAAGTTTTATTTTAATTTTAGAAAAACAATCAGATCAGAAAATAGAAAACTATGAACGAAGAAACATTGTTATTGAATGTGACTGAAAAAGCCAACGCATGGCTTTCAGGCAACTATGATGAAGAGACAAAAAAAGAAGTTGAACAAATGTTGGAGAGCGAAGACAAATCGCAACTCATTGATGCATTTTACAGAGAACTTGAATTTGGCACTGGCGGCTTGCGTGGCATTATGGGTGCTGGTAGTAATAGAATAAATAAATATACCATTGGCAGCGCAACACAAGGTCTATCAAACTACCTTTTACAGGAGTTCTCTGATTTAAAAGAAATTAAAGTAGTAATTGGTCACGATTGCAGAAACAACAGTCGTAAATATGCTGAAATATCGGCAGATATCTTTTCTGCAAATGGAATTAAAGTATATCTTTTTGAAGCTCTACGACCAACACCCGAAGTATCTTATGCAATTCGCAAATTGGGCTGTCAAAGCGGTATAATGATTACTGCTTCACACAATCCAAAAGAATATAATGGATACAAAGCCTATTGGAACGATGGTGCGCAAGTCTTGGCTCCGCATGACAAAAACATAATCGTTGAAGTGAACCGCATAAAAGATGTAGATGACATTAAGTTCGAAGGTAATCCTCAACTCATCAACATCATTGGTAAAGACATGGACAGAGCCTTCATTGAAGAAGTCAAGAAACTTTCGCTCTCTCCCGAAGCTATTAAACGTCATCATGACCTCAAAATTGTATATACTCCTATTCACGGAGCTGGCATTACACTTGTGCCAGATGCACTTAAAGCTGTTGGTTTCACCAATGTGATTAGTGTGCCCGAACAAGAGGTTATCAGTGGTGATTTCCCTACAGTTGTTTCGCCCAACCCAGAAGAGCCAGCCGCTCTAAAATTGGCTGTTGAAAAAGCAGTAGAAACAAATGCTGATATTGTGATGGCAACAGATCCCGATGCCGACCGAATTGGCACAGCTATTCGCAATGATGATGGTGAGTTCATTTTAGTAAATGGCAATCAAACCATGATTATTTACCTCTACTACCTCATCACAAGATGGAATGAATTGGGTAAAATAACTGGCAAGGAGTATGCCGTTAAAACCATTGTGACAAGCGAACTGGTGAGCAAAATAGCAAGCAAAAATGGTGTAGAACTATTTGACTGTTACACGGGCTTTAAGTGGATTGCCGATATTATTAGAAAAAATGAAGACACCAAAACATACTTGGGAGGTGGAGAAGAAAGCTATGGTTTTTTAGCAGGCGACTTCGTTCGCGATAAAGACTCAGTTTCTGCATGCATGCTTTTTGCTGAAATAGCTGCTTGGGCAAAAGATAATGGCAAAACCGTTTATCAAATGCTACAAGACATCTATCTCGAGTACGGATATTCGAAAGAAGAGGGAATATCACTTGTTAGAAAAGGAAAAGAAGGAGCAGAGGAAATTGAAACAATGATGAGAAACTTCCGCGAAAATCCGCTAACCAAAATTGCCGGATCTAACGTAGTTTTACTAAAAGACTACTCATCATTAGAAGCAATAGACTTTGTTAGCAAAGAAAGAATAACTCTCAACATGCCAACTACAGCCAATGTGCTTCAATATTTCACAGAAGACGGAACCAAACTATCAATTCGTCCTTCAGGAACAGAACCAAAAATAAAGTTTTATATTGAAGTTCACAGCAAAGCTCCTAACACGCGTGAAGAGTTAAAAGTAATGGAAGCTGAAGCACAAAATAAAGTAGAACAAATTCGAAAAGAATTAGGAATTTAGTTACTTGATTTTGCAATAAAAATTATTTATACGAAACAATTATGAAAAAGAAATTAAGAATTGCTTTAGTTGCTCACGACAACCGAAAAGTAGATATCATAGATTGGGTTATTTACAACTCATCATTTTTAGCTAAGCATTCATTAGTATGTACAGGTACGACTGGAACTTTGGTGAAAGAAGCACTTGCTCGCCGTGATGTACATCCTGACATGCAGATAATGAACTCCGGTCCTTTGGGCGGCGATGCCGAAATTGCCGCAATGGTGGTCCGTAAGGAGATTGACCTGGCTGTCTTTTTGATTGACGACCTCAATCCTCAACCACACGAAGCAGACATCATGATGCTTTTGCGTCAATGCCGTGTTCATAATATACCCATCGCTTGCAACAGGTATAGTGCCGATTTAATGATCACAAGCAGCTTGTGGGACGACGATGACTATTCGCCAATGCACCCACATTACGAAATTTTTGACAGAAAGAAACATGAAGACAGTGAAGCTAAACTATCTAATGAATAATTAAACCCTTAGTAGATATAAGCATAAAGCTACACTCTGTTTTTTACAAATAATCAAACCGTCTCAATATTTTATTGGGGCGGTTTTTTCCATTGTTTGTAGGGCGTCGCTATCGAGCGAATCTTTCATGGGGTTTATTTCAACCTTGGCATTCATGCGTTCCACTCTTCAAATGATTCGTTGACTTTGCTTACGCTCTTTCAGAGCTTAGCTGCATACCTGTTAAATTCACTGGGCGTTGCCCAGTGCTATTTTCTTTTAGGGCTTTGCCCTATATGCTGTTTCCTAAAAGATATGTCATGTAATTTCAATTCATCTGCTTTTGCTATGGATTCTCCCTGTAGAATAATACCTCAGTTTTTAATGCAAAGCATTCTTCAACAAGGCCTATGGGATGCAAACCCGCACGAGCGGTATACAAACGAATAGTAGACACAAAAAAAGCCCTACTCCCAAAAGAAAGCAGGGCTTTTAATTAATCATGCATTTTACATCAATCCCATCAAATCCGATTAAGCATTACCCAAAGCTCAATGGGTGTAAACATCTTCATCATCCTCCCAAAGCAACTCATCTGCTGCTTCATCATCCAATGATGAGCCCATTGCTGAGAAAGACGATGTGCGCCCTTCAAATGGTTCATCTCCATCGTCAATGTAGTTCATAGTTCGCATATTCGCTGTAGTGCCACTCTCAGTAGGCATTTCGGGTTCATCAATAGGCTCATCTTCGCCATCCGTTTCATCACCTGCGCCGGCTTTGCGCTTGTTGTTGGCATCACGAATGGAGATAGATAAGGAATACATCTCTGACAACTGATTCAACTCATCAATCAGTGGCACAAAGTCTATCGTGTCGCCCTCTTCTGGATCATAAGACAGGGTGCTAATCATGCTTGCCACCTCAATGCTCTTAAACAGATTGCCAACTGCCTGAGTCATACCTTTCACGATTGCTTGGGTCGAAACAATGGGACGCTGCGAAAGCAATGTCACTCTTTTTCTCAAAGCTACATTAAACCTTGAGAAAGCAGCTCTCATCGTATTCACTTTAGTGGTTAATTCTAACTCACTCAATGCCATTTCTAACTCTTCATCGGCTTCCACGAGATCGAAAAAACCAGCTATTTTTTGAGTCAACTCTTTGTCGTTTCTACACTTGTTCAGATAGCGCAGGTGTTTATTGATAGCATTCTGAATTTTGTGTATATCCAATTCGGGTTCAGACTTGCTGAGCAGCCTCACTTGAATTTTAAAAGCACTGATAACCAGCATCAACTCGCTCTTCAGCTTACTCACTCTCAGTCTCTCCGTGTCTATGCCATAACTCAAGCGGAGTAGCCTTATGTCGGGCTCCTTGGCACTCAGCAAGTTAAATACGGGGGCGATTAACTCCGACTCATTATCGTGATTACCAACTATGTAAATTATTCTTTCAACATAGTCTGCCATTTCCGACTTCAACATCCGCGAATAGGGAAGTCTTTTGATTCCGATACTAAAATTTGTGTTTTCCATGGTATTAATTTTTAAGTAAATAAATGTGTGGTATTTTCGATTATCTCTTTATCTTTTTCAAAACATTTCCACCGCCGTGAAAATTGAGGAAACAGTTGTAAATTGGAAACACGACGAAGGATATGTTCGAAAACATGATTTTATCCTGTTGTTGCTCTATTTATTTGTCATTCATACTGCAAAACTCCTTTTCCCGAAGTGAATGTCTTTTCAATGAAGTGTTTTTTAACGCTCAAGCTGCAAGTCTTGTTTTTCATGGTATATATGCCCTTGCTTTTGAGGTAAAAAGCACTCTTTTTTCATTTCAAAACATTTTCACTGTCGTGAATTCAATTTTCAACATTTGTTCGATCAATCTACCGCTGTAGAAATGTTTTCAAATAAAAAGCATTGTGTTTATTATACTTTTTATTTCGAGACAAATGTATGGATAAAAGTAAAG
>DATERO010000255.1:0-4022 GCA_035271465.1 Dysgonamonadaceae bacterium
CATCAACATTTATTATTTCAGTACTGCTCCCGTTATTATTACTAATCGTAACAGTAATGTTATAAGTAGTAGCATCATGAAATTTAATATTAAGTGTTTGATTAGTATTCCCGTTAAAAAGTGTGTAGTTGCCTCCACTTATATTCCAAACGTATGTGCAGTTCTCAATAGAAGTAGTCGATATTGCAGTGAAAATGAAATAGGCTCCTGGACAATAGTACTCTGTTTCCTGTTCAATGTTTGCAATAGGACTCATATTTTGTAAACATTGTAAAGTTTGATACGCATTTATTTTTCCATATCCATGTGCTTCTGTAGAATAATTATTTATTTGATTTGAGTTATTTAGACAACCACATTCAATAGCTTGTCTTGCAGTTTCGGCACTTATATTTGGGTTATATGCATAAAGCAATCCTGCTAGTGATGATACTAAAGGACATGAAAAAGAAGTTCCATTTGCAGTTTGATAATTATTGTTAATACCGTTTATTATATCACCAGAATGTGGCATATATATATCTTCACCTGGCGCGAGCACAAATGTATTAGAAATATTACCATGATTTGAGAAAACTGAAAGATTATTTAAATTGTTTGTAGCTCCTACAGCAATGACGTTTGGATACATAGCAGGATATGCGACAACTGGGGGGGTTGCATCAAAAGATAAGAAATGCCCATTATTGCCAATAGCTGCAACACAAAGGATATTATATTCGTTTTCTATCAACTCTAAGGTTTCGTAGAAATTAGGAACATCTGCAGTTGTTGTGAATGACATTGAAATAATTTGAGGTTTTTGTTCCATATTTAACAAGTATTCTAATGCATTTAATGGATTGCTCGCATTAGCCATGTCATAAGGGATATTATCTTTGGCAAGCTTTATGGGAATAATTCTTATGTTTTTACCTAAAGAGCAAATACCTGTACCATTATTGGAAGTTTCGCCCGCTATAGATGCTGTTTGAGTACCATGAGAACGATAGTTTCCATTATTATGATGGTGGAAAACAGTATTATCAAAGCTCCCCAAATCACCACCGCACAAATCGTCTATGATTCCAGAATTATCATTATCAATACCATCAAATAATTCATCAGTAAAGTCTGCATTAAATAATTCATAAAGAGAAGTATATTCAGGATAATATCTCATTAATAGGTCATAAGCATCAATTATTCCATTATTATTTGCATCTTCTATTGTAACTCCAGATGGAATTTCCCCCGGATTAACCCATATATTATGGATAAGATCTTCATGGTCTATGTTAAAAACATTATCAATTACAGCTATAGTAACAAAAGGAGCATCTGCAGGTATTAGCTCCCATGCTTCTGGTGCTGAAACATCTGTTAAATGCCAAACATCAGAGATGTTATCTTCATTTATATCTGAACTAACATTATAGTCGTCTGGAATATCTGCCCAAGTAATTATAAAATCAGGTGTAGCATACTCTATATCACAGGTTGTTATAAAAAAGTTTATTAAACTATCAACAGAAAAATTTTTGTCAAAATATAAATCAACGCAGGAGTATGGGTCTCTATTTGTTTTTTGTAATATAGTTTTTATAGGATTTCTATATTTATATATATTTGATGATAAAGATAAGTCATTAAAAAGTGAAATTTCATTATTAACGACTAAACTATCAGAGATTGAAAAAGAAAAATAATTGAAATAATCATTTGGTTTAAATTGTATTCTAACAATTCCATAATAATACCTCTGTTCATCAATTGTCCTTAAACTTGTTTCTACGCCCCACGCTGCAGTATCCTCTTCAAAAATTGCCCTCACTTTTATTTTATACTCTTTATCATAATAAGCTTCATTGTTTTCAAGTTCTAGTAAACTAATGAAATTCACGTCTTTTGTTATTATTTGGTTAACCCCAGAATCAACTTGCATAACATTAAATTGATATTTTATTGCACCATTGATTTTTTTAGCGTACAAAAAATTGTCAAGATCAACAGAGTCTGCATTTTGAAACATTGCTAGTAGTTGTGTTGTTCGTGGATTAATAAAAGAATTCGACAACATAGAAGAGTTGTTTAAAGATGAGGTTTGTGTAGAAATGAAATATTTTAATTCTGAAGAAATATCAACTCCCCAATTCCCATTCTCATCAGCAACCACACTAATTAAATACTCATTTGCATTTTCAGCTCCAGTACTTCCAAAAACTTCTATTGTACTGTTTGGCAAAGCTGTTCCTGAAAGAATTCCATTGGTGTATTCGTTAATTTCTGGTGGTTGTATATTGTCGTTTGAAGCATCTAAATATATTGCTTTTTCACAGCCAAAGATTATATTTCCTGAAATTTTTATTTGTTGCGAACTTCTTGAGAAAATACCATAGTTTCTACAATTTTTAATAGTGTTTGTCATGCTTACATCAGTTCCACCAATAGTGCAATTAACAGATTTTGATAAATAAATTCCATATGATTTTGTTACTGGGTCAACAGTTTCGTCAAGAGCAACTTCAATATTATTACCATATACTTCAACATTTTGACAACCATTAATAAATAATCCAGAGTATGAAGTTTTTGACGAGTTAGTCGAATAATTGTAAATTATGTTTTCGAAAACTAACGAGTTAGAACAATCATGCAATAAAATTCCATTTTGGACAAAAGATGTCAGTTTTAAACCTTTAATTGTTACGTTAGTACTGTAAACATCAAAAATAGAATTGTGTTTATGTTGTGCATTGATAGTAATTTGTGGGTTACCATAACTATAACCGCTTTGAGTACTACCATCAATTATTGTAGCATTTTTAATTTGTGGTAAATAGTAATTCAAAATAATTTCGTGAGGTCCAGCTCCAGGAATATTAAATTCAATTCTATTTTCGCCAGTATTGTTATTTACTTTGTTAATCGCCCATTGCAAAGTTCCATAAATTTCAGGGTCGCAAAGGCTATCAATATTATCAAATTTGTGTGTAAAAGGGTCTGGGTCTGTTGTTTTAGTTACAACATAAATGTTTTGGCAATAAACTGTTGCAGTAATCACCATTAATATAATATGTAAAAATATTTTTTTCATGACTTTAAAATTATTTGGTGAATACTAATTGATTACTTTGTTGCTCTGCATTATCAATTACATACATTGTTATGAAATTGTATGCTTCTAATTGCTGTTGCGACAGTTCAATTGTTGCAGAAATTACGTTTTCTTGCAGTTTTTGCATTTCATTACTTATAGAAAGATAATATGTCCCATCGCTTTCTACAATTTCCGCATTTACAGTAATAATGTCTCCAAGATTTTCGCTTGTGCCAAATAAAATTGTTACATTTTCTACTGATGCTAAATCATTGGTCTTGCATAGCACAGCGAGATTTTCTCCGTTAGTTTGCATGGGAAGATTAGTACTTGTATCTATCACCGTAACGGGAGATACGAGAATGTCCATAATTTGCACATTAGATGATTGTGCAGCAATAAATCCACTAATTGTTAGGGACATTGCAAATAAAATCAGTTTTGTTTTCATTGCTCCTTAATTTTTAATTAATACTTAATTATTTTTCCAAATGTAATTACAAAACCATATTAATGCAATTAAATTTAACAAAACTTGTTAACAACTTATCAACTGTTTGTTAACAGGTTTTAACAAATGTTAGGATTGCAACCGAAGTCCGCAGGACGGTTTAACGAGTAAAACACTAATTTTCTAACAATATTCTGGCATTATCAATAGCTTGGCTAGTGAGCTTTTCGCCACTCATTATACTAGCTATTTCTGTAATTCTTTCTTCGTGATTTAACATTTTAACTTTGGTGTAAGTTCTTTTGTCATCACTTTGTTTGTAAATTTTATAATGAGTTGTTCCCAAAGCAGCTACTTGTGGCAAATGTGTAATTCCAATAACTTGGAAACTATTTCCTAAGTCAAGCATTATTTTTCCCATTCTGTTTGCAATTTCGCCAGAAACTCCTGTGTCAATTTCATCAAAAATAATTGTGGGAACAGCAGCTGCAT
>DATERO010000256.1:0-2560 GCA_035271465.1 Dysgonamonadaceae bacterium
AAGTCCAAAAAAATGTCCGCACCCCCAAATGGGGATTCTCAAGTGGCCATTGACACCTCTCAAATCCATTATGTATTTAGTAGCGTTGTCATCTTCTAGAGTACTTTGTAATATGAACAAAGGTCGAGTCCACTACAACTGCATCACCAAAACTATCGTAATAATACAGTCCAAAAACAGTAAACTTTCCGATTGCCGCAATCAATTGAGAGCCTCCAAATATTTAAAATACATTCTGCAAATCTTTCACTATTCGAATAGTTCTTTTTATCCCTTCTCTAATACCATAATTACCGATCCACCCCAGTTTCTGTAATTTATCAGCATTAAGAACAGCGTTTTCCATGGGGTTAAATATAGCCTTCTCGACATCTGTAGGCAATTCAAAACACACTTCTACACCACACAATTCAGCTATGATCTCTGCCATTTCGCGTATTGAAACTATAGATTCTGCATTCGCTATATTGTAAGCATGAGCGGATACTCCCTTTAGGAGTACAGTCAGTATGCCCGATACACAATCAGAGACATAACAATAGGATCGAAGCTGCTTACCATGACTTTTCAGAACAATATCATTTCCAGCGAGTGCGGTATTGATGAACTGAGCTGAAACTCGATTGTCACTCGGTGTTGCGGTTGGGCCATAAGTGTGACAAGGTCTTGCAATAACTGTATCAATACCAAACTGTTTTGCATATGAAACACACAAAGTTTCGGCTAAGCGCTTGGCATTTGGATAACAAGACCTCGAATCATTAATATCAACATAACCATAGCTTGATTCATCGATACCTTTTTCACTAAAACTTCGTTGCCCATAAACCTCACCGGATGATATGAACAAGAATCTACGACCACCTTTATGCCTGATATACTCTAAAAGGTTATATACGCCGAAAATATTGCTTGTGATTGTACCGACGGGATCAGTGGAAAAAAGTTTTGGATAGGCGTTGCTAGCCGCATGTATAATGTAATCGAAATGAATTTCACCATTCAATGGCACTGTTACATCATGCTGTAATATATGGAATAGATTATTCGACAGATGACTAGTAAACCTCTTTGATAGATAAGAGGAATTTCTGCTCATGGCATAAACATTAATCTCGCAGGAGAGAACTTCATTACAGTACATTAAAAAATCTACTAAAAATGAGCCTATCAATCCCGATGCACCTGTAACCAGTACAGCACATCCTTTTAGGTCAATCACAGGCTCAATACACTCTAAAACAGATCTCAGATCATCCCTATAGAAATTGTTTTGATAAAACAATTTATCGCCTCCCTCAGTATTTCATATAAAGGTATTAACAAATTAAGTAGTATTGTTATTGGGGACGAAATTCGCCTGTTAAGCTAGCATAGATCACCTGGTGATGTTGTTTTTTATCTTCATCTGGCACCTCCATGTAGTTTCCATAAAGCTGTCTTAAATAAATGTCATACTTCTCAGGCCCATTAAAGTAACTATCTTCAAACTTAAGTTGAGTTCCCCTGCCCAGAACCCATTTAGGAAAACATTCCTTTTTCCCATATATTCCACCCAAGCAAGCAACGTGCTCTAAGTCATGACCTTGATACATAGTCATGAGTTTGTTACATATCTTATGAGCTGCTTCGCGACTTATAGTCATAGCAACCAAATAAATGATTATACGCTTGACAAGAGGTCTCTTTTTTCCGTTTTTATAAGGACTTAAATACCGAATATTCAACAGCATTTTAGCCATTCGCATCGCGAACATCAATATGTTAAATTTCCAGCCATTAGGTACTGTATCTAATGGCTGTATGTCAATATGTACTCCATGATGAAAGTACAAATGTTCTGTCCCTTGAAATACTAGAGCCGTTCCTCTTAACATGACTCTAGAAAACACATATGGAAAATGAGTGCAATTACCACAATTTTGAAACACCAAGTGTTTCGGGAGATATCTATTAAAAATACATTCGAGTTTATCATAATCCTTGCGAGGAACCATTATATCTATATCATCGTCCCATGGTATAAACCCTTGATGTCTAACAGCACCCAATACAGTGCCTCCAGATAAATAATAGCGAATATTATTAGACTCAAAAATATCGATGACAATTTTTAACATATCAAGTTCAGCTAGTTGTATTTTTCTCAAGAGAGCTTCATCCACCAAATATCCCCCTCCTAAGTGCGGTTTAACTTCAAAGAAAACTCCCTGATAACTCAGCAAAAATGGATGATGCAAATTATCATCAAAATTAAATTCATCTTTTAATAACCCGTCCTAAGTATATGAAACAGTTTTCGAAAGGCTCATTGTCTTGGATTGTACAGTAAACGCCCCGAATGGACACAACCCGAAAACCTAGATGCTTTGTTTATCGGCATTTCCGACTTGGATTGTACAGTAAACGCCCCGAATGGACAGTTGAGTCCGTATAATGGTGTAAAAATGGTTTTCTGAAAAAATAGGAGAGCCATTAACAAATTCCTCAGTTAGAATAGAAGTTGGACAAACCAGAATTCTAAGAGGAGGAATTTGAATGGCTCAATACCAGATTACCG
>DATERO010000257.1:0-11971 GCA_035271465.1 Dysgonamonadaceae bacterium
AAAATAAACAATACAACAAACTTTTGAAGAGCAATGTCTTTGTATTTAATAACCAGATTCATAATATTGAATTTGTTATTTCGGCATCTTTTATGAGTAGATGTAATATATTGATTATATTTGCTAATACTAATCCTCTGAAGGATGTTACAACAGTTTTAATAAAGGAGCAAAGTTTTTATCATTATGACTGTATATAGTGTATATATTTCGCACCGTCATTTATTTTACGCACCTTTACTGTTAGCAAATATAAGGGTATATTTACAATAAACAATGTTTATTTAAATAATTATTTAAGATAAAAAACAGTCGAATACGTTTATGTTTCATTTGAATCTCTTATTTTGAAATTATACTTCTGAGTTATTCTGAAAACTTTAGGAATAAACAATTCCGAAGGACAACTAGATTTAGTGGAAGCATTAGCATCCGCATTATGTCTCTCTAGTCGGATGTCAATATCTTGGCAACTACCAATATAGAACTTGCCGTTTTTTAAACTCAGTAAAATGTAAGTGTGGTACATTAAATCAAGATTTAGATCAAAGAAAATAACTCTAGTGATGCTAAAAGTAAAAAAACTGCTACAACAAGATTACAACTGTTCTAAATATTTGTAGCGAGAGGGGGGACTTGAACCCCAAACCTTCCCGATGAAGTATCGGGACGCTATAACAGTCACAAAATAAAAAACAGCTACAAAAAATTTGCAACTGCTTTAGAATATTTGTAGCGAGAGGGGGACTTGAACCCCCGACCTCATGATTATGAATCATGCGCTCTAACCACCTGAGCTATCTCGCCAAAATAAACTTATGAATAGAGTTGCACTTTTACCTGCCTCCCAAATTCGCGGTGCAAAAATAGCACAAGTTTTTAAATAAACCAACTCAAAACTATGCAAATTATTAAAATAAGTGGAAGATTGTTTTCATCATTAGTTTACCATACTTTGTAATTGATAGAGAAAGTCAACAATAATTCAATTCAATTGTTTGAATACCATGGGTATGATTTGAAAATAATCGATCAATAGGATATAGAGTTAAATTAAAAAACACAATAATGGAACATAAAATTGAATTTAAAATTGACGAAAATAATCGTGGTAGTTTCTACATAATGAACGAAGGAACTCAAATTGCAGAGTTGGACTTTGACATTAAAGATAATGTGATGAATGCGTACCACACCGGCGTGCGCAAGGAACTGGAAGGCCAAGGAATTGCGGGAAAGTTATTTGACAAACTTGTAGCGTATGCACGTGAGAAAAACTACAAGATAATTCCATCTTGTTCATATATTTCAGTTAAGTTTAGACGTCGTCCCGATGAATTTGCAGATATTTGGCAACGGGTGGATGACGAACCAACTGGTGCATCTTGTGGCATTCCTGGGAAATAAGCAGTAATTTGTTACAACATATACGTTCAGCATATCCGAAAAACGAAAAATGCTTGTTATTCATCTATAAGCTCAATGACATCAATCATTGAGCTTTATTTTTTTTCATCTATTCGGACATTTATAATATCATTCTAATATCAAAATATAACCTTTTGGGTCGTTGAATTAGTCTATATCCATAAATTTGAGTGAAATACAATCAAGCCTACTGCTCAAAAACAAATCGGAAAATGCAATGAAAATTAATATGGAAAGAAGAAAGATCTATCTGTCGACAGATCAGAAAACACTTTAATTATACATGCTAAATCAGAACGTTATAAGTGGCACAATTAAAGATAATTGAATGTAATCTCAACTCATAAATCTGTTTTCTGATTTATATCCTCACATTTTCATAGAGACAAACTCTGTGTTCATCTACAAAACAGGCTTATTTATATATCTTATTTTGTTTTGCTATTCATGTTGCATATTTTTGCACCAATCAAAATTACCAAAACTAAAGTTCAGCAACAAGCTTAACAAAAAAAACTATGTCAACAACAAAGAAACTATTATCATTATTGATTGCAACGCTTGCGTTTATTTCAATAACTAACGCACAAGGGCCAGTCAGCGGGTCAATATCTGGCAAGCTCATAGATGAGCTGACAGATGAACCTGTGTCTGAAGCCAACATTCGTATTTTATCACAAAAAGACAGTGTCTTTGTAACCGGTAAAGCATCCGATAAAGATGGTTCATTTTCAATACCTCTCCAAAATGGTGATTATATTGTTCATGTTTCATACATTGGTTATGCAGAGATCTTTAAAGACACAACTGTAACATCTAGAACACCAAATGTAAGATTGGGCACTATTGCTCTCCGAGACGACAACCTCTTGCTTGCTGATGCAATTGTTACTGCTAAAGCTCCGGAAATTGTTGTGAAAGGAGATACAGTAGAATATAATGCAGATTCGTACAAAGTGACAGAAAGCGCAGTAATTGAAGATTTATTGAAGAAAATGCCAGGAGTAGAAATTGATACTGATGGTAAGATTACAATAAATGGCAAAGAGATTAAAAAAATACTTGTAGACGGAAAAGAGTTCTTCAGTGACGATCCAAAGGTTGCTTCAAAGAATCTTCCAGCTAAAATGGTTGACAAACTTCAAGTTTTAGACAGAAGAACCGATATGTCATTAATGACTGGATTTGATGATGGCGACGAAGAGACCGTAATTAACTTGACTGTTAGACCAGGTATGAAAGAAGGTCTATTTGGAAACGCATTTGCAGGTTATGGTAGTCAAGATAGGTATGAAGGAAACGCAATGGTAAACTACATGCACGACAATAGCCAATTAACTGTGCTTGGAGGGCTTAACAACACGAACAATGCTGGATTCTCTGACTTAGCATCTGGAATGTTTGGTGGTGGTCGAGGTGGTCGAGGTGGCATGGGTGGTAGTAGCGGAATTACCAAATCTAGTAATGCTGGATTAAATTTCAGTAAAGAGTTCTCCGATAAATTCGTAATGGGAGGGAATGTGAGATATGGCGATACCGATACTGATAGAAAATCCAGCGTTTATACACAAAACCTCTTGAGTTCAGGAAATACATTTGAAAAAGAAAACAACACTTCCAGCAGCTATAGTCAAAATATAAACATGGACTTTAGAATGGAGTGGACACCTGACTCATTGACAAAATTCATTTTCAGACCCAATGCTTCTATTTACAATAATACCAGAACCGAAATGGGCGATTTTGTAACTACCAATGCCGAATCTGAAGAAATTAACTCTGGAGATTCTAAATATACTTCAAATGGTGACGGAAAAAATATTGGAGGTACACTTGAAGCAAGTAGACAACTTGGGAAAAAAGGAAGAGTTATTAGCTTTAGCATCGGAGGAGGAATGAGCGATTCTGAAAATAGAGGCTTTAACTTATCAAATACTTATTACAGTTCAAGACCAGATGATATTATAGATCAAAAGGTGACTAATTCAAGCAACAGTAACAATTTACGTGCATACGCTTCATATGTAGAACCCATTGGCACTAAGAGTTTCTTACAACTTGCATACAATTATAGCTTCAATTATTCGGAGTCTGACAGAGACACCCGAACAAAAGATCTAACTGGAGATTACAACATCTTAGACACAACTTATAGTAAAAGACTTGAAAACAACTTTTACAATCAGAATGTTGAACTAAACTTCAGAACTTCGGGAGAAAAGTATAATTACATGATTGGAGTTAGCATGCAGCCATCAAAGTCTGAAAGCCAAACATTCGTTGGTGATTCTTTGATAAGCAATGTATCGCAAAGTGTAGTCAATTTTGCACCGATGGCACAATTTAATTACTTATGGAGCCGTCAAAACAACCTGCGTATAAACTATGATGGAAGAACAAGTCAACCGTCTGTAACGCAACTATCTTCTGTTATAGACGTTTCTGACCCATTGAATATATCTTTTGGTAATCCAGACTTGAAACCATCTTTCAGTCACAATTTGCGAATTAGATACCAAAACTTTAATCCCGAGCAAAACAGGTCATATATGCTTATGACAAATGCTGGATTTACAGTAAATGATATTGTTACTTCGCGAACTACAGAAAAAGAGACAGGGAAAAAGGCATCAACTTATGAAAACGTGAATGGAAACTGGAACGCTAATGCACGTTTTATGACTACACAGCCTCTTAGCAACATTAAGTTTTCACTTTTCTCAATGTCATTTGCTACGTATAACAATTCAAATGGATTCTCTAATGGAGAACAGAATACAAGCAAAAGATTAAATTTAGGAGAGACACTTGGTCTTAATTATCGATCCGATTTGTTTGACTTTTCTACAAGATTAAATGTTTCTTACAACAAAGTAGATAACACATTGCCAGGACAACAAAATCAAGAGTATTTAAATTATGGTGGTGGAGCAGAAACGACAATATATTTACCATTAGATTTCGTAATTGAAAGCGATATTAATTACTCTACTAACTCTGGTTATTCAGATGGATTTGATCAAAAAGAAATGTTGTGGAATGCATCAATTTCAAAACAAATTTTCAAACAAAAAAATGGAACGTTGAGATTTAAGATTTATGATATTTTACAACAGAAAAGTGACATAAGTCGCTCAGTAAGCTCAAACTACATTCGTGATACAACAACAAATACATTAACGAGCTACTTTATGTTTCACTTTGTTTATAGATTCAACATTTTCTCCGGAGGCTCAGCAGGCACAGCGCCAAGTGGTAGACCCGGAATGGGAGGTGGTGGATATGGTGGCGGAGGTGGATATGGTGGTGGTCCTGGACGTATGTAATGTAGTTCATACAAACAGCTTTACACTATTTTTGATCCAATGAAGAGATCTTACATAATTATTGAAAACTAATTTGGAAATAATCTAGATTAGTTTTCAATAATATAATTTATACAAAATCAATAGTTATATTTGCATTTATAATTCAATCGTATGCGAGGAAAAACAAAGTTTAATATTTACTTCGATAATATATACATACACTTGTCGGTATGGCTCATTATTTTCGGATTACCATTCTTCTTAATTGATAGAGGTCAAGGGATTAACTGGTCGCATTTTACACGATCGGCTTCGATAATGCTTGCATTTATGCTTGTTTTTTATATCAACTACATCTATCTAATAGATCGATTCTTATATAAACAGAAAACCAAAGAATTTATCATCATAAACTTCTTGCTCATTCTTGTGGTTGCATCATTAATGTATTTTGCGCACGATTTTATAACGACCTTGAACCTAGACGGCCGCACAATGCGACGAAGAAGGAGATATCCATCGCTAGCATATATTTTTATTGGCCAAAACATGTTTTCATTGGCTCTTATAGTGGGTCTGAGTGTGGGTATAAAGATGAGTGCTCGTTGGGCATTAGTTGAAGCTGAAAGAAAGGAACTAGAAAAAGCAAAGACTGAGGCAGAGTTAAGGAATTTGAAATCACAGATTAATCCTCATTTTCTTTTAAACACACTCAATAATATATATGCTCTAATTGAGTTTAATCCTACAAAGGCACAAATTGCAGTTGCGGAACTAAGTAAATTACTTCGACATTTACTATACGATAATAATGATAAATTTGTTCCGTTAGTGAAAGAAGTAGAGTTTATTCAAAATTATATAGAGTTGATGAGAATACGATTGTCAAAAAGAATTACACTTTCAACTGATATTGATGTTTCCATAAACTCATCAACAAAGATTGCTCCTCTAATTTATATTTCACTTATAGAAAATGCTTTTAAACATGGAGTGAGTGGTAATAAAGATTCATTTATTGATATCCAGTTGAAAGAAAAGCCAAATGGGATTGTGGAATTTACTTGTAAAAACAGCTATTTCCCAAAAAGCGAATCTGACAAGAGTGGAAGTGGCATTGGTTTACACCAAGTTGAAAAACGTCTTGAATTGATATATCCAAAACAATACACTTGGACTCAAAAAATTGAGGAACACGAGAGTGAAAGCATTTATATATCACACTTAACTATCAATACACAATAATACATGGAACTTACCTGTTGGATTATAGATGATGAGCCGTTGGCAATAGAATTGTTAGAATCATATGTTGCAAAGACTTCTTTCTTGAAGCTTACAGGAAGTTATTCAAGTGCAATGCAGGCAATGCAAGATATCACATCTAAGCCTGTTGATATAATTTATTTAGACATACAGATGCCGGAGATTAGTGGAATGGAGTTCGCTCGTTTCATTGAGCAGGATACACGCATTATATTTACCACTGCGTTTGGTGAGTTTGCTTTGGAAGGATATCGTGTAGATGCTTTAGATTATTTATTAAAACCAATAACATACACAAATTTTTTAGAAGCAACCAAGAAAGCTGTTAAGTGGTTTGAGATGAAAAAATCTACTTTAAACAAAGAGGTGAGATCAGAACAAGTTCAAGAAGAAGAGCAAATGTTTGTAAAAGCAGATCATAAGTTGATTCGTGTTTTGTTTAAAGATATTCTTTACATTGAAGGTTGGAAAGATTACGTGAAGATACATTTATTAGGACAACCCCACCCCATCCTATCATTGATGAGCATGAAAGGATTGGAAGAAACCTTACCATCTACAAAGTTCATACGTATTCATCGTTCATTTATCATTCAGAAAAACAAAATTGATTATATTAGTAAAAACAGGGTAATTATTAATAATAAAGAATTACCTATTGGCGAGTCTTATCGTGCAGACTTCAATAAAATTATTGACAACACAATTGATTAAAAAAATAAATTATCTTATAAAATCTCTTATGTCAGCAAATACTTTGTAATGTGTTTGAGATTTGTACAATCTAAAATTTAGCTCTTACTGAAGAGTGATACCCATCCACTCGTCTAAAGGTTCAAAGCTCTTGTTCTATACCACATTATTTATTCATGCCTTTTCACAGTAATACTAACTCCATAAACATTCTGTTTTGTTGGTAAAAAGCTCTAATGTCCACATTCGTTAGCAATGAGTTTGTTTCTATTTTCGTATCTTTGCCCGCTCAATTAAAAAATAACAATACTATATATAATGATAACAGTAAGCAATCTGGACGTACAGTTCGGCAAAAGAGTATTATTTCAAGACGTCAACTTACAATTCCATCCAGGCAATTGTTATGGTATAATTGGCGCTAATGGAGCAGGTAAATCTACTTTCCTACGTGTAATAAGCAAACAAATAGAACCAACAAGAGGCCACGTCTCATTGGGATCAGGCGAAAGGCTTTCGGTTTTAAGCCAAGATCACTTTGCTTTTGATGAATATACTGTTCTTGATACCGTGCTGATGGGACATTCAACCTTATGGGAGGTGATGAGCGAAAAGAATGCATTGTATGAAAAGCCAGACTTCAATGACGAAGACGGAATTCGCGTTTCCGAACTAGAAGGGAGATTTGCAGAAATGGAAGGCTGGAATGCCGAAAGCGATGCTGCAAGTTTACTTAGTGGTTTAGGAGTAAGTGAAGAATGGCACTACACCCTCATGAGAGATATGAGTGGAAAACAAAAAGTACGTGTGTTGTTGGCCAGAGCATTATTTGGAAAACCAGACAATTTATTATTGGATGAGCCGACTAATGACCTCGATCTTGAAACTATTGACTGGTTAAAATATTATCTCTCTAATTCAGAACACACTGTATTAGTCGTTAGCCATGACCGTCACTTCTTAGACTCTGTTTGCACCCATATTGTAGATATAGACTTCAGTAAATTACAGCTATTTTCTGGTAACTATAGTTTTTGGTATGAATCGAGCCAGCTAGCATTACGTCAACAACAAAGCCAAAATAAACGAGCTGAAGAAAAGAAAAAAGAGTTAGAAGAGTTCATTCGCCGTTTTAGTGCAAACGTATCAAAATCAAAGCAGACAACAAGTCGCAAAAAGATGATTGAGAGATTGAATATTGAGGAAATAAAACCTTCATCTCGTCGCTACCCAGGTATAATTTTCACTCCAAATAGAGAACCAGGTAATCAAATTTTGGAAATAAAAGGACTTAAACAAAGCATTGATGGACAGGTGCTGTTTCAAGATCTTAATATCAATGTTGAGAAAGACGATAAAATTGTTTTTTTAAGCAGAGACCCTCGTGCAATGACTGCTCTGTTTCAGATTATTAGTGGTGAAGAGAAAGCTGATGAGGGTACATATCAGTGGGGACAGACCATTACTACTGCATACCTTCCTTTGGACAATGCAAAGTATTTTGATTCTGACTATAACCTAATAGACTGGCTAAGTCAATTTTCAGAAGACACGAGTGAAATATATCTAAAGGGTTTTCTTGGTCGCATGCTTTTCACTAATGATGATTTATTGAAAAAAGTAAGTGTGCTATCAGGAGGAGAAATGATGCGTTGTATGATTTCGAGGATGATGCTGAAAGACCCAAATACACTAATATTAGATACACCTACCAATCACCTTGACTTAGAGTCTATCCAGGCATTCAATAACACATTAAAGACTTTCAAGGGAAATGTTTTATTTTCAAGTCATGACCACGAGTTTATCCAAACAGTGGCTAACCGAATTATAGAGTTAACGCCAAATGGGATTATAGACAAGATGATGGATTATGATGATTATATAACCGATCCTGCAGTTGCGGAACTAAAAGAAAAGCTATATAAGTAACAACCCCTTTTACCTTCCCGAAAGCAAATCAGTACGCTAATTAAGCGTAACCAAAAAAAGCAGCAAGTTTAATTAAAAACTTACTGCTTTTTTATATTATGAAAGCGTTATAAAACTAATTATTCTGCTTTATCTTCTTTTGATTCTTTTTCCTTTGAAGGCTCTTCAACTGGAGCTTCAGTCTCTTTCGAAGGCTCTTCTACTGGAGCTTCTTCTTTTTCCTCTTTAGCTGGTGCTTCTTCTACCTTTGGAGCTTTAGCAGCTTTTTCAGCTTCAAGTTTTGCAGCTTCTTCAGCTTTTTTCTTGTTTAGTTCATCAACACGTGCTTGGTTAGCTTTCTTCTCTGCTTCTAAGCGAGCTTTATCTTCAGCACGTTGTTTTTCTTGATCTTTGCTCAGTACTGATTCTGTCTTTTTTTGTTTGCTTTCAACCCATTCGTTGAATTTGGTTTCAGCCACTTCTTCAGTAAATGCACCTTTTGCTACACCACCTAGTAAGTGTTTTTTCATTAACACTCCCTCGTTCGATAAAATATTACGAACTGTGTCGGATGGTTCTGCACCAGCTTGTAGCCAGTATAAAGCTCTATCGAAATCTAAAGTTATAGTAGCAGGATTAGTGTTCGGATTGTATGAACCGATCCTCTCAATACTTCTTCCATCCCGTGGAGCTCTGCTATCCGCAACGATTATCTGATAAAAAGGATGATTTTTACGTCCTCTTCTTTGTAAACGTAGTCTTGTTGCCATTTAGTTGTTTTTTATATTAAATATTTGTTCTATTTGCGGGTGCAAAGATAAAAATAATTTATGGTTATATAAAACCTTTATCCTCTTATTTGTTTTAAACAATCAGAAAAATGAACTATTCGATTTTGAATTAGCTTAAATCAGTTGTCCATTTGATTTTACATATCCATCTATACTTAATCTTCTAAATTCAGCGTTGCCTGTGCCAGTAAGTAATAGTCTAGAATTGTAATTGCTGCCATAGCTTCAACAATAGGTACTGCACGAGGAAGAACACACGGATCATGACGACCTTTTGCTTTTATGTCTGTGTCCTTTCCTGTTTTATCAACAGTTTTTTGATCACGCAGCACAGTAGATACGGGCTTAAATGCAACCCTAAAGTAAATATCTTGTCCATTAGAAATTCCAGCCTGAATTCCTCCCGAATTGTTAGTTCTGGTTCTTATCTTTCCATTATCATTGTAAAATTCATCGTTTACCTCAGAACCGCGTTTATTTAAATCAAATCCTTGGCCATATTCAAATCCTTTAACTGCGTTTATGCCTAACATAGCACTGCCGAGCGCAGCATGTAGTTTGCCAAATACTGGTTCGCCCAATCCAACTGGAGTGCCACTAATAATGCATGTAACTACTCCCCCAATTGTGTCACCATCAGCTTTCACCTCTTTAATGAGATCAATCATTTCGTTGGCCTTTTCTATATCTGGACATCTTACTGGAGTTGACTCAATTTGAGAAAAATCCAACTTACTATAATCGCTATCCAGTACAATATTACCTACTTGAGATGTGTATGCCACTACATCAACATCTAATTTTCTCAAAATTAGCTTTGCAACTGCACCCGCTACCACACGAGCTATAGTTTCTCTTGCCGATGATCGTCCACCACCACGGTAGTCACGATTACCATATTTTTTTGAATATGTATAATCAGCATGAGATGGACGATATATATCTTTCAGATTATCGTAATCAGATGAGTGTTGGTTTTTATTGAAAATAGTAAATGCAATAGGAGCACCCGTAGTTTTCCCATTGAAAACACCTGAAAGAAACGATACTTTATCTCCTTCTTCACGTGGTGTTGTTATGTTAGATTGTCCTGGGCGACGTCTATCCAGCTCATGTTGAATGAACTCCATATCCATTTCAATGCCAGAAGGGCACCCATCAATAATACCTCCAACCGCCTGACCATGTGACTCACCAAAGGAAGTCAATCTGAAAATGTTACCAAATGTATTCATTAATTAGTTTCTATATATGTGCTCAACATTAAGAGCGCAATAGGTTTAACATTCTTACTATAAAAATGACATCAAATAAAAAGTCACAGCTTCTGAGTTAAAAACGCAGTTCTGTGACCTTTTATTATATTAATTGATAGTTGTCAAATAAAGTTTTTTCTAAACAATCACTTATAGGAAGTCCTAAAATTGGACTTATAAATTAACAACCATGACCTCTTGAACCACATCCATCGTCTGCACATCCAGAGCAGCCACCACCATCTTGAGCAAACAGTGTTGCAATTTCTTCTGGTGTTGCATCTCTTACGTCAATAACATTCCCAGAGAAATGCATTATCTCTCCAGCTAAAGGATGATTGAAGTCCATTGAAACAACATCTTCTTTTATCTCAATAACTGATCCCATCAGTTTGTTACCGTCGCTATCCATCATTGGCACGGTATTTCCCTCAAATAGAATATCCTCATCAATCTCTCCATCTACTTGAAAAACGCTTTTGGGTAGTTCTAATATTTTCTCATCTTCATACGCTCCATAAGCTTCGTCAGGAGTTAGAGTAAATGTAAATGTATCACCAATACCCTTACCTTCAATCTGATTTTCGAATGATTGCAACATTGAGTTAGTTCCAAAGATGAACTCTAACGGAGCTTCTTTTGTAGCACGTTCCATTAGTTCTCTTTCCTCACCATCTCCAACGTGTAGATCGTATGCTAATGTTATGAATTTATTCGTTTCGATTTTCATTTTACTTCTTGTTTAAGTATGTCTATTTTATTAATTGTTGATTTGTTTGTCCTCTTTTAATTAAGCTGTAATTAATTGTAACAACTCAAACCTATTTTGTTTCACAAAACTACTGCTTTTTTTAATTTATCAAGTGCTTTTTCAAGTGTACTTTGTGGACATCCAACATTTAATCGCATAAATCCAGTTCCTCCTTTACCAAACATTGTTCCACTATTCAATGCCAGCCTAGCTTTTTGAATAAAAAGAATTTCTAATTCTCGTTGACTTAATTTTAATTCACGGCAATCAAGCCAAATTAAAAAGGAAGCTTCAGGTAATATAGCCTTTATTTGGGGTATGTTGTTTTGTAAATATTGATCAACAAACTCAATGTTTTTTTGAATATATTCTGTTGCTTGTTGCAACCACTCTGCTCCATACTGATAAGCATATTGTGCTGCTAAATATCCAAAAATAGTGCCATCACCCAAGTGACGAGCATCAAGATAGCTGTAGTATTGTTTACGAATCTCTTTGTTTTCAACTACTGCAAATGAGCTTACGATTCCCGCAATATTAAATGTCTTACTGGGGGCCATCAGAGTA
>DATERO010000258.1:0-4068 GCA_035271465.1 Dysgonamonadaceae bacterium
TGATATTTTCTTATTGCAGCAAAATCATTCGTTTTATTTTTAAGCAAGAAACAGAATACTATGCATTTCTGAAAAACTTTGAGTATCTTGTCTCCGAATTAAACAACATTTCTCCAATTTTGGTGTTTTATGTTATTGTATACATTTATTGTATATAATTCAAATTACACATATTTCTAAAAATGAACAATCTGAAAAAAATCAACAACCAAGTAATGGTCATTTTTGGAGCTTCGGGCGATTTAACATATAGGAAGCTCCTACCAGCTATTTTTGATCTTTGTAAAAACAATCTATTACCCCCTAACTTTGCTGTTTTAGGCGTTAGCAGGAGTAAATTAAGCGATGAGGCTTTTAGAGAAAAGATGAAAAAAGGAATAAAAAACTTTTCTCACTATAAAAATGCCGACGACAAAACAATTGATCAGTTTCTTTCGAAAGTGTTTTACCTGAGTATGGATACTGGCAATGGAAATGAATATACAGAGTTGAAAAAGAGACTAACTAAAATTGACAAAGAGTTAAAAACAGATCAAAACTATATTTTCTACCTCTCCACACCTCCTCAGCTATATTCTAAAATACCCAAGTATCTTTATGGACAAGGTTTAAACTTAGAACACAAAGGTTTTCGTCGCATCATAATTGAAAAGCCATTTGGACACGATCTCAAATCGGCTCAAAATTTAAACAAGTTGCTATTAGACTTCTTCAACGAAGATCAGATTTATCGTATAGATCATTATCTTGGCAAAGAGACAGTACAAAACCTAATGGTTACAAGATTTGCAAACGGAATATACGAACCGCTATGGAATAGAAACTACATACAGCATATCGAAGTGACTGCTGCAGAAAGTATAGGAGTAGAAGGCAGAGGTGGATATTACGATGAAGCTGGAGCTCTTCGTGATATGGTTCAAAACCATCTAATGCAATTAGTAGCTCTAATAGCTATGGAACCACCTACCAAAATTAACTCCGAGGCAATTAAGTATGAAAAGATGAAGGTGTTTCAAGCATTACACCCTCTTTCTGAAACTGACTTGAGAGATAATGTCATTCGAGGACAATATTCTGCTTCTAACATACGAGGAAAATCAGCTTTGGGATATCGACAAGAAGAAAACGTTAGCAAAGAATCTCGTACAGAAACTTTTTTCGCTATGAAGTTTTTTATTGATAACTGGCGTTGGGCGGGTGTGCCTTTTTATATCCGTACAGGGAAACATTTACCAACACGGGTTTCTGAAATAGTAATTCATTTCAAGCCTTCACCTCAACAGCTTTTCAGTCAAAATGAAGATAACGATAACCAGCTCATCTTACGTATTCAACCCGACGAAGGAGTATTGCTTAAAACAGGGATGAAAATGCCTGGCAACGGATATGAAGTAAAAACGGTTAACATGGACTTTCATTATAGTGATCTTGACGATCATTATATACCTGAAGCTTACGAAAGATTAATATTGGATTGTATGGCAGGTGATAGTACATTATTTATGGACGGACCTGCAGCAGAGGAAACATGGAAATTTGTACAACCAATTCTTGATTATTGGGATAATAATCCTACTGCACCTCTTTATGGATATCCAGCTGGCACATGGGGACCAGATATAATTGATAGCCTAATAGAAGGAGAGAACCAAAAATGGCGCTACCCATGTAAAAACCTAGCCGATGATGGCATATATTGCGAATTATAAACTATATTTATACATATGAAAACAAAAGTATTTGAGAATCTAAATGATTTAAATAAAGATTTTACTTTGTGGCTGAAAGAAATTCTAGCTAAAAAAGAATCAATTTCAATAGCACTATCGGGAGGTTCAACTCCTAAATCTCTATTCAGCTATTGGTCAAAAAATCATGTCGATGATATTGATTGGAAAAAGATTAAATTTTTCTGGGGTGACGAACGTTGTGTGTGGCCTAATGATGATGATAGTAATTATAAAATGGCTAAAGATCATTTATTTGATCATGTACCAGTGAATCCTGAAAATATCTATAGAATTCGTGGCGAAAATGATCCATATAAGGAAGCACGCAGCTATGAGGAACTTTTGAGAAATGAGCTTGAAGAAACAAATGAACTTGGAGTTCCACAATTTGACATTGTAATGCTAGGCATGGGTGATGACGGTCACACTGCTTCTATTTTTCCTCATGAAATGAATTTGTGGGATAGCTCCAACCTTTGTGTTGTAGCTACAAATCCAACTACAAGACAAATGCGAGTTAGTCTCTCTGGAAAAACTATTAATGCTGCTAAGAATGTTGTATTTCTTGTGACAGGTGCCCCAAAAGCTAAAAAAGTGCAGGCGGTGATTGAAAATAATGAAGAAGCACAAAGTAAATACCCAGCGGCTAAAGTGCAACCTACTTCAGGTAATTTAATTTGGTTTTTAGACGGGTATGCAGGAAAGTTATTAAAGAAAAAGAACGATTAAATGTAATATAGTGCTCATTTTAATTGGTGAAAACCAGTAAAATGAGCTTGCATTTTATATTAAAGTTAAAAGAGACGCAGAATTTGCGTCTCCTTTTTTGATATTATTATTTGCAACTAAAAGACCTTTGCACCTAAAGATATATTAAGACACCTGTGCCACATAACGGATCAATAATGCAATCAAAAAATAAGTAGACAAGGTGTAAGAAGGTTTACCTAATGATGAATCAACAATAAATTAATTTATTGAGACGATTAACATATACATTATAAATGCAAAGGAACAAAAGCCGGATGGAATCAATTATATAAACAGCTATTTTTGTATTAAAGATAGAATAAATGAAGTATATTAAAATGAGGAATCTTTATGTCTCAAACACAAAACTCAGGATGGCTCTCCATTCTTAGAATCTACACTTAACAAATGTCTGAAATAAATTAATTCTCACCATTTGCAACTCACAATTACTTGAAAATATTCTATTCTTCCAATATGCAACTCACAATTGTTTGAAATTATTTTATTTAACCAATATGGTCCTCACAATTGTCTGAAATTATTTAATTCAACCAATATGGTCCTCACAATTGTCTGAAATTATTTTTTTCAACCAATATGGTCCTCACAATAGCTTGAAATTATTTTATTCGACCAATATGGTCCTCACAATAGCTTGAAATTATTTTATTCGACCAATATGGTCCTCACAATAGCCTGAAATTATTTTATTCGACCAATATGGTCCTCACAATAGCCTGAAAATATTTAATTCAACCAATATGGTCCTCACAATAGCTTGAAAATATTTAATTCAACCAATATGGTCTTCACAATTGTCTGAAATTATTCTATTCGACTAATATGCAACTCACAATTGCTTAAATTATTTTTTTTACCCTAATACGCAATGGACAAATGTCATAATTTATATAATTTGACTTGGATTGATGATAAAACAACTCTTTCTATAAATAACGCTGCTTGCTATTCTGTCAAAGCGGTGTATTTAATTAGTTAAACGGCAAAATGCCGTGCATCAGAAATAAATGTGTGCAAATACTATCATTTGTACTTCCTATCAATCATCTACTTCGATCTTCCCTTCAAAACCGCTTCAATATCCTCCAACTTGACATCCTTTGTCTTCAATAATATCAAAAAATGGTACAAAAGGTCGGCAGCTTCGTTCTTAAACAGGTCAAGATTGTCATCTTTTGCCTCAATCACTAACTCAACGGCCTCTTCGCCCACCTTTTGTGCCACTTTGTTGACTCCTCTTTTGAAGAGAGAGCTGGTGTATGACTTGGTGTCGCCATCAGCAATGCGTTCTTCAATGGTATTTTCGAGGTTGTAAATGAAACCCTTTGCAGTTTCTTCTTTGAAGCACGACGTGCTGCCAGTGTGGCAGGTGGGTCCTTGCGGCATTGCTTTTATCAGCAGCGTATCATTATCGCAATCTACTGCAATTTCTTTCAGAAAAAGGAAGTTGCCCGACTCTTCGCCTTTTGTCCATAGCCTGTTTTTGCTTCTGCTATAGAAAGTAACTTTGCCTTCGGCCTCTGTTTTGTCAAACGCCTCTTGGTTCATGTATCCCAACATC
>DATERO010000259.1:0-10332 GCA_035271465.1 Dysgonamonadaceae bacterium
ATGATTTAGAAACTGATGCACTTACATCCATAGCAACTTCACTAAATGGCAGACCGTTGCTTTCAGAGCAGGGTAAATATACTTATTGGTTTGACACAGAGGAAGGCGATTGGTATATATATGACAACAAATCCGCTCAAACAGTAAATGTGACAGAAAGCATAGGTGTGAACTTTTGGAACGAGAAGCATGATGTGCCCAGCAAACCTGGTTCTTATGGTATCGCATCGTGGACGGAAAACGATGAATATTTGTTGGTGAATGATGCCTTTGATATCTGGAAGATTGACCCAGAAAACAAAACCAAGGCTGAAAACATCACTCAATATATTGGACGAAAGGATTCAATAACATTCCGTTACTTAAATACTGACCCAGATAAACGATTTGTTGAAGCCAACGAAACCCTGCTTTTACAAGCTTTTGATAATAAATCAAAAGAAAATGGATTGTTCTCTTATTCTCCAAAGCAGAAAAGAAATCCTGTGAAACAGCACACATTAGACAAATTTCAATTTACCACCATTACAAAAGCAAAGGACAAAGATGTTTATCTATTTCAAAAAAGCAACTTCAACACATCACCCGATTTGTATGTGACAACAAATTTGTGGAAATCGAACAAAAAACTTACCGATATAAACCCTCAAATGAAGGACTATTTATGGGGAACGCCTGAGTTGTTCTCTTGGACTTCATTTGCTGGAGTGCCATTGAATGGAATTATCTATAAACCTGAGAACTTTGATGAAACAAAGAAGTATCCTCTTATGATTTATTTTTACGACAAGCATTCAGATGAACTTTATAGATACATGTCCCCAGCACCCAGTGCTTCTACAGTCAACATTCCTTTTTTTAGCAGCAGAGGGTACATTGTTTTCACGCCCGACATAGATTACACCGTTGGTCAACCTGGAGAAGATGCATACAATGCCATTGTATCGGGCGCAGAGGCGCTTTCTAAAAACAAATGGGTGGACAAAGACAACATGGCCATTCAAGGGCAAAGTTGGGGTGGATATCAAGTGGCTTACTTAATTACCAAAACTGACATGTTTAAAGCAGCTGGTGCAGGAGCTCCTGTTTCAAATATGACAAGTGCTTATGGTGGTATTCGTTGGGAGTCTGGCAATAGCAGACAGTCACAGTATGAACGAGGTCAATCGCGTTTGGGGTCAACTTTAAGCGATTCATTGCAAACTTATATAGACAATTCGCCCCTGTTTTTTGCAAATAAAGTAAACACTCCCCTATTGATCATGCACAATGATAATGATGGAGCAGTGCCATGGTATCAAGGGATTGAACTATTTATGTCACTCAGAAGATTAGAGAAACCAGTGTGGATGCTTCAATACAACAATGAAGCGCACAACCTGATGGAAAGACGCAACCGAAAAGACCTCTCGATACGCTTGCAGCAATTCTTCGACCACTATTTGAAAGGTGATCCTGCTCCAATGTGGATGACTCGCGGAGTGCCAGCTACTCAAAAAGGGAAAGATTGGGGGTTGGACTTAGACACTGAATAAATACTGAAAATAGGATTCAATAAAAAGAAATGACACAAAAAAAGCATTTAAATTTCTTTAAATGCTTTTTATTTCGTGGTGCCACCTGGAATCGAACCAGGGACACAAGGATTTTCAGTCCTTTGCTCTACCGACTGAGCTATGGCACCAACGCCTGTTTTAATTTCGACTGCAAAGATAGTTCGTTTTTATCAATTACAAAATTAAATGAGCAGAAAAATCAAAGAATATTAATTTTGTTCTCTAATTGGATTCCAACCTTGAGCTTTTAGCTCCATTTCTTGCTCATCGCGGGTTACAAATTTGCATTCTGCAGCAACTTCTGTTATATGACCTATAACATGAACACCTGGTACTATCTTCACTTGTTCGTATAATGAAAGTGGAACAGTGAAAAGCAATTCATAGTCTTCACCTCCATTAAGTGCAACTGTTGACACATTCAGATTAAAGGATTCTGCCATCATGGCTGTTTGGTAATCAATAGGTATTCGCTCTTCGAAGATACGGCATCCCACATTGCTTTGTGTGCATATATGAAGCAAATCTGATGAGAGACCATCTGAAACATCTATCATGGAAGTGGGCATAATGCTCAATTTATTTAGCTCCACCATTATATCCTTTCGTGCTTCGGGTTTTAACTGACGTTCTAAAATATATTCTTTGCCTGAAAAGTCGGGTTGGAAATCTTTCTCGCCGCTAAATACAGCTTTCTCTCGTTCTAATAATTGCAACCCCATATATGCTGCACCCAAATCACCCGACACACATATTAAGTCGGTATCTTTAGCTCCATTGCGATATATGATAGAGTCACTGTCAGCTACTCCAACACATGTTATGCTTATGGTAAACCCCGTTAGAGATGAAGTAGTGTCGCCTCCCACAATATCAACATTATAGGTATGACACGCTAATTTAATCCCATCATAGAACTCCTCCAAATCTTCTACCGAAAATCTTTTAGATATCCCCAACGATACTGTAATTTGTTGTGGTATTCCATTCATCGCATAGATATCGGAAAAATTAACTACAGCTGCTTTATACCCCAAGTGTTTTAGTGGAAAATAAGTTAGATCGAAATGAATTCCTTCTAACAACAAATCTGTAGCAACAAGGGTCTGTTTATCCTTATTGTCAATTACTGCTGCATCATCGCCAACACCTTTCTTTGAAGTGGGTTGTGTTAACTTTATGTTTTCAGTTAGATGTTTTATAAGTCCGAATTCACCTATTTCTGCTATTTCTGTTCTCATATTATTAATTTGAAAATGCTATACGCTACCTAATAGTTGCAAAGATAAAAAAAACGAGCAAACAAGATTTATATTCATCTTATTTACTCGTTTTAAAGAGTTAATAAACAATTACACTCGTTTTATAACTTCACGCATAATTTCCGCCATTTTAGGTTGTGCAATTTTTGCTGCTTTTTGCACCTCCTCGTGTGTAACCTCAACAATTTTACCAATCACACCTAAATCTGTAATAATTGAAAATGCAAGAACTTTAATCTTTGCATGGTTCGCAACTATCACCTCTGGAACTGTTGACATACCAACAGCATCTCCTCCAATAATGCGTAAGTAATTATATTCAGCTGGCGTTTCAAAAGTAGGTCCTGTTAAACCAATATAAACACCGTGTTGTAACTTGATGTTTTTTTCATCAGCAATTTCCATTGCCATCAAACGAAGTTTCTTGTCATATGCTTCACTCATATCAGGGAAGCGAGTTCCTAATTCTTCGAAGTTCTTGCCGTGTAATGGATGCTCTGGAAATAGGTTAATGTGATCTTCTATAAGCATAATATCGCCTACATTGAAGCTTGAGTTCATTCCGCCTGCTGCATTCGAAACAAAAAGATACTCAATACCTAACGCTTGGAATACACGTATCGGAAAGGTAACCTCTTTCATATTATAACCTTCATAGTAATGGAAACGCCCTTGCATGGCAATTACTTTCTTTCCACCCAATGTTCCAACAATTAGCTTTCCACTATGTCCTTCAACAGTTGAAACGGGGAAGTTTGGAATTTCGGGATAAGGTATTTCTGTTTTATCATCAATTTCGTGAACTAACTCTCCTAATCCTGTTCCCAGAATAATAGCTGTGTTCGGTATATCACCTATTCTACTCTTTAGGTAATCGGCTGTTTTCTTGATAGTTTCTAACATGATTTATTATTTTATTATTAAATGATTCTGTTTCTATATCTTCCAGAAAAGAAACTTTGATGGGAAGATAATACAAATTTTCTTTCAAATCATCACTAATGTAAGAAAGAGTTTGCAGTCTAACTGCGTCTTTCTCTGTAGTAATTACTATTTTGTCATCGGGCATAGTTGCAAACTGCTTTTCAATAACCCTCACATCAATTTTATCATAGAAATGATGATCAGGAAAGAAGAGGGTCTGCAAATTGTAAGTTTTCATGGAAAGTTTTTCTTCTAACGATTTTGTGGAAGCAATACCTGCTAAAAGCAATACATGTTTTTTTCTAATATTATCTAAGCTATAGGTTTCCTTATTTAGTAAAGGAAAAACTGGCTTCAAACGGTGATAAACAAAATTAGTAAAATATAATGATTGAAATGGGAAAAGATCAAGACCATTAGCAATGATTCTGAAGTTAATCGGTTGCATATTTTCTCCACATTTTGTTACAACAACGATTGATGCTCTGTCCTTTCTTCTTATTGGCTCTCGCAAATTGCCAGCAGGCAAAAGAATATCTTCATAAATAGGCCTATTACTATCCATTAGTAAGATCGATAATGATGGCTTTACATATCTATGCTGATAGCCATCATCCAATAAAATTACATCTGGTTGTTCATCCTTTGATTGTTTCAATAAATAATCGATAGCATTTCTCCGATCTTTATCAACAACTATTGTGGTTTTGGGATACTTCAATTTCATTTGCAAGGGCTCGTCTCCTACTCTGTTAACATCTGAGTTGGTCTGAACCACTTGCAAGTAATTACTTTTTCTTTTATATCCTCTACTAACTACTGCTACTTTGTATTTGTCTGACAACAATCGAATTAAATATTCGATGTGAGGAGTTTTACCAGTACCTCCAACAGTTAGATTACCAACACATATAATAGGAATTGGATACTCTTTTTGTTGTAAAACTCCAGTGTCAAAAAGATTATTGCGAAACTCCACAGCAAGTCCATATATCCACGATAGTGGACGTAATCCAGAACGTATTTTTGGTGGTGGCTTCAACATAGATTTTTACAACATCTTCTTATGAATAAAGTTTTTAGTTCACATTAAAATTATATGGCAACCTTGCTTGAACATAATCTTGTTCTTTTATACTCTTAATAAGTGAAAGTACTTGATAATGATCACCTAAGTATTCCTGAAGTGCTTCAACTGCTAAATCTTTCTTATTATTATCAAGAAGTTCTTCAATAAAACTTCTCATTTTAGGATATTCAAACACAAGATACTCTTCTATATCAGCTAATTCGGCTGCAATTTCTATCGCTCTCTTCAAATCTCCAAGTTCATCAACCAGTCCGATCTCTTTTGCTTGATTACCTGTCCAAACTCTACCTTCAGCATATAGTGCTAATGTATCTTTTGGAATGTTTCGACCTTCGGCACAACGAGTCAGAAATAAATCGTATCCTCGCTCAATATATGCTTGTAGAATTTCTTTTTCACCCTCTTTCATTGGTCGGGCAAAGTTTCCAAAATCAGAATACTCATGTGTTTTAACTACATCCACATCCAGACCTATTTTTTCGGTTGTTTTTTTCAAATTTGGAAACATTCCGAAAATACCGATAGAACCTGTTATAGTTGTTGGTTGTGCAACAATTTTATCAGCATTACATGCAATGTAGTAACCACCTGATGCTGCTACATCACTCATCGAAACAACAACGGGTTTTTCAGCTTTTAATTCTGAAATAGCTTTCCATATTTGTTCTGATGCATAAGCACTTCCTCCAGGTGAGTTTACGCGGAGAACTACAGCTTTAATATTTTCGTTTTTACGTAACTTTTCTATTTCATTAATCAAGTATTTATCTTGAATATTACTAGATCCTGTACCTGAAGTAATTTCCCCAACCGCATACAATAATCCAATATGATTTTTAGAAGATTTTACTTTCTCTGGTTTTACAGATTTCATGTCATTAATTCCGGCTGAAGGAATATTCTTATCCATTTCTATATCTAACAATGATCGGATATAATTTTTCATATCACTTTCATACAACAATGTATCAATTAAATTAGACTCTACTAAATAATCTACGTCCTTCAACATTGGTAATTCATTGACAATAGAATTGAAAGTATTGATATCCAAATTTCTTGATTGTGCCATTTGGTTGCCTATTGTGCTCCATAAATCATTAAGGTAAGATGAAACCTGTTCACGGTTCTCATCGCTCATACCAGTTAAGATAAAAGGCTCGACAGCAGACTTATAAGTTCCAACTTTAAAAACTTGTACTTCAATACCCAACTTATCTAATGCTTCTTTATAAAATATTGGTGTTGAAGCCAACCCGTGTAAATCTATCATCCCGTGAGGGTTAACAACAACTTTATCGGCTAGAGATGCTAGATAATAACCACCTTGTGTGTAAGTATCAGAATATGCAACAATAAATTTATCTGATTCCTTAAAGCGCAGCAACTCACCTCTAATCTCCGCAAGAGAAGCGGTTGAAGCTGAAAACGTACGAGAGTCTATGTAAATACCTTTGATAGAATTATTATCTTTTGCTTTTCTGATAGCATTTGTAATATCATTCAATCCCATCGGAGTTGCAATGTTTGAACCAAGTAGCGTAGTTAATGGATCGTTTTCCGCAATTCGCTCATCAATATTTCCTGATAACTTTAAATGCAAAACAGAGTTATCTTGCAATTTAAAAGTACTTTTACCTAAATCTCCTACCATTGATCCCATAAAAGCAAAAAAGAAAAAAATTGATACAATAGAGAAGAGTATATTAGCAATTAAAAATCCTAATGTCGATGCTAATACAATTTTAAAAAAATCTTTCATGATTCTGTAATTTAATTGTTTGAATTGAATAAACAAAATTAAGAAAATAAATTGGTACTTAACAATTATAGTAAAGTAATTTTCAAGAAAGTACATACTTTTGTGGTATTAAAATAGAGGCATAACTATTATAGACCAAAAAGGTTGGTAATGATATATTAAAACACAATATTCGTTATATATAGTACGTGTTTGAAAAAAGATTGATTCGATACGCAACGTTTTCTTTCTTTTTTCATCTATAAATAGAACGCAGTTTAAGAATGGAGAATCGGCAACTGATAAAAGCATGTAAGAAACAAGATACTAATGCACAACGAAAGCTTTATGAATTATATGCTGCTCGTATGATGGGACTGTGTCTAAGATACTGCAAAGATTATAATGTTGCTCAAGATTTGTTGCACGATGGATTTATAAAAGTGTTCACTCAAATTAAAACATACTCAGGAAGTGGTTCTTTTGAAGGATGGATGAGAAGAATTTTTGTAAATACAGTTTTTGAATATTTTAGACAGGAGAAGAAAAGACATTTTATAATCACAGACGCTGAAGAACCAGAGATTGAAGTTTTGGACGAAAACTTAAATCGCTTTTTTAATGATGATATTACGGAAGAGAAGTTATTAGAAATGATACAAGAAATGCCTCCAGGATATAGAATGGTGTTCAACTTATACGTGTTCGAAGATATGTCCCACAAAGAGATTGCAGAAAAACTAGGTATAAAAGAAAATGCTTCTCGGTCGCAATATTCGAGAGCTAAATCGTATTTAAGACAAAAAGTAAATAGCTATATAGCCAACAATAATGAGTAATAAAAAGAACAATGACCTTTTTGAACAACTTGTAAAAAGTAAACTTGCCGATTATAATGCTGAAGTGCCACCTTTAGGTTGGGAAAAGCTGGAGAGTTCGCTTCTTACTACACAAAAAACAAAAGTGGTTCGCAGAAAATGGATTATATCTTCACTTGGTGCGATTGCAGCTGCACTGATAGGAGTGTTTTTTGTATTTCAGAATATCAATAAGGAACAACCAATACATATTTCTGAAAACCGTGAAACAATAACTGAATCAAATAAGACACATAAAACTGAGACAACTACAGATATTAGTGAATCATCTTTATTTAATAAGAAGAGAGTTGAAACCAAAGAGTCAACAGAGATATTAGTTGCAGACAATGTTTCTACACGACACTACAAAACCATTGAAGAGCATTCATCACCAATAGTAGAAAAGCAAGAGAAATCATCTGTAATAATATCCTCCAAAGTAGATGAAAAAGTAGAAAGTAAAGCATTTGAAAATGAAAAAGAAACATCAAAATATGATGAAGCAACTAAACAACAATTAATTGAAGACTTTATAAACGAGGGGGAACGTTCTCTTGCATCTTCTGATGGATCAATAATATCTAAACGAAGAGCCAAAAAGTCAATATCTCTAACTGGTCAAAGTGGACTTTTAGGCTCTCAACAAACTTCCTCTACTCCTAATACATTAAGATCTTCTTTAAGTGATACTTATGGTATGTTTGCACTTAATAAAATGACTATCAATAACGGTGAAGATGAAGAAGAAATTAAACCTGAATCAGAGATAAATCATATGCAGCCAGTGTCATTTGGCGTATTAACTACTTTTGAGCTCACAAGTAGATTTCAATTAGAAACCGGATTGGTGTATACATACCTCTCATCAGAGACAAAGAGTAAATTTGCTGATTATAATGAAAGTGAGAAAGTTCAATTCCATTATTTAGGCGTTCCTCTTAATTTAAATTACACTCTTTTTTCGATAAATAAGCTGGATATGTTTGTATCAGCAGGTGCAATGATAGAGAAAGACATAAGCGGAAGAATCAATTATAGTGATGAGAAGAAGACCTCTGCATTTAATAGTGGGTATGCTTCTAATAAATCATCAAAGATAAAACAACAGAATCCTCAATTTTCAATTTCAAGTGGCCTCGGTATTACATATCCAATTTATGATAACACTAAACTATTTGGAAAAATTGGGGGCAAATATTATATAAAAGCCAATAATGAATTTAGAACTTACTATTCTGACGAGAAATTTGGCTTAAACTTACAATTCGGTATTAAATTCAACTTATAAAACACAGATAAAAAAAATGAAATCAACAACAAAAAAAATCGGCATGCTCTTTATGCTAAGCGCAATGCTACTTCTTAGTTCATGTTTAAAATCATCGCAAGGATCATGGGCTGGAGATGGTGAGTACTCCTATATTGCAATAGATGAGGCAACCAGTACAATTTATGCAAGAACAATTTCTGGATACTTTATTACTAACGAAAAAATTAAAACTTTCTCGCCTGGCACTATTGTATTTTTAAGTTATCAAATTGATCTTGACAATGAAGCTGAGCGAACTATGATTGGTGATAACAATAACGTTACCGTATATCACGCAACTTTAGCTGGCGAGCCAGATGTAGTTGCGGAACAATCTACAATACATCTTATGGAGGCACCTGAGATGCCAATCGTTTATTTTGAAAATATATTTAGACCATTGTTCGCTTCCAATATATACTTTGGTGATCGTTGGTTGTTCCCTTATCAAGCTAAAGTGAAAAAAGGAGAGAATTTAAAAGTAAGCTTTTACAAAGCTGATGTAGATGATACAACATCACTAACAAGCGATTATGTAATAATTGATATTAGATTAACAAAAGAAGGCGAAGCAGAAGAGGGTGCTGAAGAAAAAGTAGTTGAGGATTATGTTGTAGTTAACTTCACACAGCTCAGAGCAGAGCTTAATATGATGTTCGGAGATAAAGACAAAGTAAATCTGAAATTTCGATTTTACAGAGAGGCTAATGAAGACAAGCTAGTTACACTTAAAGATTCATATGCGCTCCAATTAAGATAAGTGATTGAGGTTACTTGATAATTTCTGAAGTGCGATTCTTTTTAAGGATCGCACTTTTTTTATCCTTACGCAAGAAATCGCTACCTTTGCAAATCAATAAATACAGAAGAAGAAATGTTTAAAAGAATAGTACTTTTAATAACACAAATGATAACATCGCCCGAAGTTACATGGCGTAAACTCTCTGATAAAAAGGATCACGAGTCTTTTCAAAATCACTATCTGTATCCCATATTTGGCATAGTAGCTTTAACTTCATTCGTTGGTGGCTTATGGTTTGTAACGGGTGGAGATTTGCAAGTTGCTTTAAAAAACACTATTATCAATCTAGTAACTATATATGGTGGATATTATATAGGTTCTTATGCTTTGAATGAAATGTTACCTAAATTAGGGATCTCTAAAAATGAGACACAAGTACAACAATTTGTAGGTTATTCATCAGCATTAATTTATGCATTATTTATAATTCTTCCTTTTTTATCTGATTTTTTTGTACTTTGGCTATTTGCATTCTATACTGCTTATATTGTCTATACTGGTTATGGAGTATATATAGTTGGAAAAGAAAATATGCGAATGTATTTCACTGGGATAGCAACTGCCTCTGTCCTTTTAACGCCAGCGTTAATAAACGTAATCCTCTCCTTTTTAATAAAATAAATAAAACACTAAATGAAGCAAGCTCAGATAAATATTAGAAATAAACGAGCAACTTTTGATTATGAACTAATTGAAAGCTTTACCGCAGGAATTGTACTAACTGGCACTGAGATTAAATCTATTCGTCTTGGTAAAGCCAGTTTAGTTGATACATTTTGCATTTTTGA
>DATERO010000260.1:0-5015 GCA_035271465.1 Dysgonamonadaceae bacterium
CCAATTACTAAGCCAGTCCAAAGTAAAAATTGGTCACCTGTTTTCAAATACCTTAAAACAGAAAATATCCAAAAAATTGTCCACATGATTGAAGATGTCAGAGTCAGCCGCTTTTGCTTCTTGGCATCGTCCACAATAATAATCTTATCTCTGTCAAATGAAATCTCTCCTTTTATAAGCTTAAATGTCTGCATTGTATCTGGTTTTATTATGGTTGGTAACGTTTGGGTTACGCAATAAATATACAGTTTTCGTAAATGCAAAGTTTATTATATTCGTAAATCAATTCACAATATATACATTTAAGTAATATTAGTCACTCTATGATTGGGTGTAGCACTTAACGAAACTTTCATTCAAAGATTATCAAAACATTCTATAGAAGGTTTGTCATTTTCCATAAAGTTGCTGCTAATACCTCTAAATACAAAATTAATAAAATATTAGTAAAAACCACTCTTTTTTCAAATATAAATACCCCTAATATAAAGCCCACTCAATTTGTTCTAATATTTAAAATAAATGTAAGCGTTTAGGAACAACAAGACCAACCTTTCCAATCCACTCTCCCCATTCCCCACCTCCCAAAACCCCCTCCACAATCACCAATTTCCCTTCAATCTACCACACAACTCAAATCCCGCTAATCATTATCCACAGCCAACTACAACTAACTCACTATCCATAAATATACATCCATTCCCTATGGGCAATCACTACTTCTGCACCCCTAAAATCATCAATCCTAACCCTCTGCACTATTTTCCCCGTATAGGAATCGTATTGCAGAGAGGCAAGAAGGATGATTCCCTTGCAGGAATCATTTTCCCGAGCCACAGGAATTAACTTCCCCGTGTGGGAATTGTCTATTTGGACAACAGGAATCATGATCTCTCTGTGGGGATCTTCTTTTCTGGAGATAGTATATAGCTTTCCCGCCTGGGAATCGTAGTTCATACACTCAGGATGTACAATCCCCACCATGCAATTATAGTTCCCCCATATCGTTTTATCTTGTTGCAACTTTTGGAAATAGCTCCGCCATATGTGTTGGTATGATTTCAAAATGACATTTGAGTTCACGAACATCGGTAAGAGGTATTGTAATATGCTTTTTTAGTTCCATGATGCTGATTAAGATAATTACGAATTGTTTTTTTAGTGCAGTATCACCGTGAATTGTTTTCAAGGTTGCAATTGTGCTTTATTGACTTGTAAATCAACAGAAATAGCTGTAAAAGTGATTATTTGTTCAATTTTAATGATAAATCATCATTTATTTTTCATTTTATGCTTGTATCTCAAATTTTTTTATTAATTTTATAATGATCTAACTGTGAACACATAAACTATTATTTAATTCTAATACACAATACGACATGGAACAGATACACATAGGCTTCATGAAAGACCTTAAGAACGTAGAATTTGGGGAGTTATTTGATATAATTTCCAGCACATTGACCACTGAAAAGATTAACAACCAATTACTAACAACTATCCACAACAGAATTTTACCTCACAACAAAGCGTTGTTAAGGATGAATAATAAGAAATTGCGTCATCCTCTTACTCCTGTTATACAGGAGCAAGTACAGAGCCGTACCAAATATTTGTCATGCTTGCGCTTGAAAGTGGAGGCAAGTATGCTGTCGCCTGACGCTGAAGAGGTGGATGCTGCTGAGCTTTTGCAGCTGTGGCTATCTCCTTATAAAAAAGGTCTGTACCCACCTTCTATACATTTGCAGAGCAGAATGGTGAGCGACCTGATGACGGACAGAGATGAGAGCGCTGAAATACAAAATGCAATTGGACTGCTTCGTCTCGACAAATTGATAGAAACAATTGTGGAGATTACTGCAAAGATGAGGGAAAACGTACTGCTACGACTCAATGATAGGGATGAGTATGTGGTGAATGGGCAGGAGATTCGGAAGGCTGCTTATGCAGACTTGAAGTTGTTTGTACAGCTTATGAATAATACCTATCAGCTGAGTGAGGATGAAGCCGAGAAAGAACAATTAAGGGAGATTAGCTCGCAAATGAATGGTCAATTGAAAGACTTTAGAACAAAATTGAGGGTGCGGACTACAAAGAGGAAAAATAAAAAAGATGTGGTGGTTGCTGTTAAAGAATTGATAAATGATTCTTCAGAAGAGAAGAACCAAGAGAAGGGGATAGAGGATTTGTCAATGGTGAGGGATAATCAATTGATAATACATGATAGTGTGGAACTATCTGAGGCTGTTGTAGCTTGTGCTACACCCATTATTGTTCGAAAGAAAAGCTCCACCCTCCCAGTGGGGAAGCATCTTTTACCAATATAATTATACGTTAGTTTATTAAGTACTAAATATCACGAGAAATAATGAAACAATTAAAGTTTAAATATCTACTCTTTATATTTCTGTTTTCGTTCAGCAAGTCTATACTAACAGCACAAGTGCAGCTGTTGTCAATAGATAGCTTATATTTGACAACAATTGAGCACTTTTACAATAATGCAGAGAATGTAAAAAGTGAGATTTGGGAGGGTATGAAATTTGCACCAGTTTGTATGTTTAGAATAAATGGGCCTGCCTTGTTATATAATCATCCCCAGCCACCGGAAAGCTTTGTTCGAGTAACAGACAAACTGTATGTCGGAACTCAACAAGAGTTGCAATTGTTTGGAGCAACTCAAGCTGAGATAAATGGCATTTTAACTGCTATTGTTGACTATGGGTATATTCATTATTCTTCCATTGAAGAGTTGTATGCAGAGCTTTTTCATGAGCTACATCATGTTTATCAACGTAATTTTATAAAAGAGATTGAGTATGATAATCCTGCAACTCTTTTGACGTATCCCGAAGATTACAGAAATGATGGTGTAAAACTATTTGAACAAAAAACATTATACAAAATGTGCTTTGAAGAAGATAGCATACTCTTTCAGGAGTTGTTGAATCAATTTTATAGTTGCAGACTTGAAAGAGAACAAATTATTGGTAACTATATAGAGTATGAAAAAACCGTTGAAAATATTGAAGGGCCAGCCTTTTACTGCGAATATAAGTTCTATAATCATTTTGCCAATTTTGATCAATCAATGAAAGAAAGTTACAATCAGAAGAACTTTTTCGGGGTTTTAACTACTCCTTATTATGGGCGGAAAAATTTAAGATATAGGCATCTTGCTTCAGGCTTTGCTATGTGCTATATACTTAATAAGCAATTGGGAAACTGGCAAAGCGACTATTACTCTCAAAGCTTATCACTTTACGATTACTTTATATCCAAGTTTATACCACAAAAAGAGACACTAAAAATTAATTCAATGTATTATGACCTAAGCGAGTTTCATACTCATCAGACAGTTATAGAACATGAAGTTTTGTATGATAAATTCAATACTCAAGAAGGATTGAAAGTCACGCTTAACTTTAAGGAGTACCCACAGTTCGAAGGGTTCGATCCTATGAATGCTGAATCAATAAATGACAGCACCGTGTTACACAAAACTTTTTTAAAACTATCAGGAGGAGAAAACAATAAATTATTTATAACAAATAAGAATGTAGCAACTATTATTGAAGATCAAATTTGGTTTGTTAAAGAGGTTATTCTTTTTCAGGAAGAGGAGAATATGCTAATAGAAGACAATAGGATTACTATTAAAACAGGTAACGAAAATATATCTTGGTCAGGGAATTTGGAAGCTAAAACTGGTGATGAAATATTTTTTAATTGCGAATAGTTGAAAGGTTACTGATGTTAATTATAAAGTAAGGTTTTAGTTTCGATATTTCAGTAACATCGTTTGTAAACTACCATTTATACTCGTTTGAAGTGCTGTGCATATCAAAATGAAAGATTTTTAAAAGAAAAACATCTAAAAGCTTTGTTATATCAAATATTTAGTTTTTCTTTGTCATTCAAAATAGGTTTAACAGCCTAATATATTAAGAACAGATGAAAATACAATTCAGTCATACACTAGTCATTTCTATTATTCTACTTCTGGGCTTCGCTCAGTAGGTGAGATAGGAATATTTATAGGTATAGCTGAAAAGCATAAAATTACGATAACCTTTCTCACCATATGAGAGAGGTTTTTTTATTTATAATATAAAAGGAAATAAAGTGGAAAGAGTTTACGTTTTTGATACAACGTTGCGTGACGGAGAACAAGTTCCTGGTTGTCAGTTGAACACAATAGAAAAAATTGAAGTTGCCAAAGCATTAGAAATGCTGGGTGTAGATGTTATTGAAGCGGGATTTCCTATTTCAAGTCCAGGTGATTTCAATTCAATAGTAGAAATTTCAAAAGCCGTGACATGGCCAGTGATATGTGCACTGACTCGTGCCGTAGAAAAAGACATTGAAGTTGCCGCGGAATCGCTAAAGTATGCCAAACGCAAACGCATTCATACTGGTATTGGTACTTCAGATCCTCACATTAAATATAAATTTAAATCTAATCGTGAAGAAATTATTGAGCGTGCCATTAAAGCCGTAACTTATGCTCGTAACTTTGTTGATGATGTGGAATTTTATGCTGAAGATGCTGGACGGACCGATAATGAATACCTTGCACGAGTAGTTCAAGCAGTTGTTAATGCTGGTGCAACCGTGATAAACATTCCTGATACAACAGGATATTGTTTTCCACATGAATATGGTGCTAAAATTAAATATTTGATTGACAATGTGGATATGAAGAATGCTATTCTTTCTACCCATTGCCATCAAGACTTAGGAATGGCTACTGCTAACACAATATCGGGCGTTATCAATGGTGCTCGTCAGGTAGAGGTTACCATAAATGGTATTGGTGAACGCGCAGGTAACTCAGCACTCGAAGAAGTGGTGATGGCATTAAAAAGTCACAAAGACTTAGGATATGAAACAAATATAAATGCAGCAAAGATTTATTCAACAAGCAGACTTGTTTCGAGCCTTATGAATATGCCTATACAGCCAAATAAAGCAATTGTGGGTAGAAATGCTTTTGCACATTCGTCGGGCATTCA
>DATERO010000261.1:0-3199 GCA_035271465.1 Dysgonamonadaceae bacterium
TACAGAGACAATCGATTAAAAATTGATTCCAATACAATACTTATTGTAGAGGGTATTCATGCATTGAATCCTGAGCTTACCGCTAATATACCAGATAAGAAGAAGTTTATGGTATATGTTTCTGCTCTTACCTCAATTTCGCTGGACAATCACAACTGGATACCAGCTTCTGACAATCGCTTACTACGCCGAATGACTCGTGACTATACCTATAGAAACTATTCAGCTACCGATACTATATCTCGCTGGAACAGCGTAAGAAGAGGTGAGGAAAAATGGATATTTCCATATCAAGAGAATGCCGACGTGATGTTCAATTCGGCTATGATTTATGAATTAGGATCTATTAGAAGACATGTTGAGCCAATTTTGCGACAAGTGCCACGTACTGCACCAGAGTATGCTGAAGCTTACCGATTGCTCAAATTCCTTTCTTATTTCAATTATATTACCGATAGAGAATTGCCACCAACATCATTGTTGCGAGAATTTGTAGGTGGTAGCAGTTTTAGGTATTAATCCTTATTTAATCAATAGTTTTATTCTTCAGTTATGAATATAGATAGTAATCAATTTACTAACGATATAATATGTGCTATATCAACAGCTCCCGGAATGGGAGCTATTGCAGTTGTTCGCTTGTCAGGAAATGGGTGTATTGCATTGATAGATGAATTATTTGAATCGCCCAAGAACAAGAAGTTAGTCGATCAACAACCCTACTCAGTACATTTTGGAAAGCTTATGGACAATGCAAACATACTAGACGAAGTGTTGGTTACGGTTTTTCATGCTCCGCACTCCTTCACAGGTGAAGAGAGTGTTGAAATAGCATGCCACGGGTCTGTTTATATTCAACAAAAATTGATGGAAGTATTGCTTCATGCAGGAGCACGGATGGCACAAGCAGGTGAGTTTACCAGACGAGCTTTCACCAATGGCAAGTTCGATTTGGCACAAGCTGAAGCAGTTGCCGATCTCATTGCCTCTACCTCGGCCACATCTCACAGGGTGTCGTTGAATCAAATGCGTGGTGGTTTCACCAATAAAATTGCACAATTGCGCGATACGTTGCTACAATTTGCATCGTTGATAGAATTAGAGCTCGATTTCTCAGAAGAAGATGTTGAGTTTGCCAATCGTGACAAACTTTATGAACTGACAGGTCAGGTGGAAACTGAAATAGAAAGACTGGCAAAGTCTTTTAGCCTTGGTAATGTTATCAAAAACGGGATTCCGGTGACAATCATTGGTGAAACCAATGCAGGGAAATCAACATTACTCAATTTGTTGTTGGACGATGAAAAAGCTATTGTTTCAGATATTCATGGAACGACACGTGATGTGATTGAAGATGTAATCAACATTCAAGGAATATCATTTCGCTTCATAGATACAGCTGGTATCCGTCATACTGTTGATGCTATTGAGAAAATGGGTATCGAGCGTACATATCAAAAGATTGAACAAGCGTCCGTAATTCTATGGGTAATAGATTTAACAACGCCCGATGCTAAAATAATAGAATTAGCAGAACTTATTACTCCTAAACTGAAAGATAAGCATACGCTCCTGTTGTTCAACAAAGCCGATTTATTGTCACCCGATGAATTGAAAAGCAAAGACGAACTATTGAAAGAATTATCAGCTGACAGACTTTTTATTTCAGCTAAGAAACAAGAAAACATTGACTCTCTACAAAGTCTATTAGTGAAAGCTGCACACATCCCTTCCATTGGCGAAGCCGATGTAATTGTTACCAACATGCGCCACTATCAGGCTCTCATCAAAGCACTTGAAGCCATAGTTCGTGTACGTGAAGGATTGGACATTGGCATATCTCATGATTTCCTAGCACAAGACATCCGCGAATGCATGTTTCATTTGGGTGAGATATCTGGCCATATCTCCACTGATGAGATATTAGGGAATATCTTTTCAAAATTTTGTATCGGCAAGTAATACAAATAATGATTAATTGTTGAGTTCACTCCGAAAACATGCAATTGCTGATAATTAATCTTTTTTTACTCTGTGTCCCTAAAGAGAAAAGCTTAATTATCAGCACTCAGCAAAGTCCCCTTGAGGGGATTTAGGGGCAAAATGTAGAGCGTTTGACTTTTCGGAGTGGACTCATTGTTAATTATTAATGGTGAATGGTTAACCCGTAATATTCTCATGAAATCTATGAAAACAAAACAAACAAGTATTTGAAATATAGATATGATTTGAAATATTAATTTATTTATCATCAAATTACTATGTAAAGAAGTCTAAACTTTATACTTTAGTAGAGTTTTAAATATAAAAACAACATAATATGAGCGATGCTATAAAACAAATTGGACTCCGACTGCAGGGATTACGTGAATCTTTGGATATGACACAAGAAATATTTGCTGCAAAATGCAATATTCCTGTTCAAGATTACATTGATTACGAAAATGGCAAAAAAGATATGACCATAAGTATAATGAGGACAATATCGGACGTGTTTAACATTGACACTTCTGTCCTGATGTTTGATGATGAACCTAAAATGAGCAGTTACTTTCTAACTCGTAAAGGCAAAGGTTTATCTATAAACAGAGTTGAGAGATATAAATATCAAACATTGGCTGGAGGTTTTAATAATAGAAAAGCAGAAGTATTTGAAGTAACAATAGAACCTCGTGTTGCAGAGTTACCATTACATAAAAACGCACACGGTGGACAAGAATTTAATATGGTGCTGAGAGGTGAAATGAAGTTTTTCATAGATGACAAAGAACTCATTCTCCATGAAGGTGATAGCATCTATTTTGATTCATCAAAACCACACTGCATGCAACCAATGAATGGAAAGTCAGTAAAGTTTCTAGCAGTAATATTATAGTTGAATAGATATAAATTTAAATATGATCAATAAATTCTTAAATCAGATTAGCTTTAACTCAACAGAAGATTTTGCTAAAAACTACAAAGTAAACGTTCCAAGCAATTTTAACTTTGCCTACGATGTTGTTGATGAATGGGCAAAGATAGCACCAAGCAAAAATGCTTTGTGTTGGGTAAATGACAAAGGCGAACATAAAAGAATCACATATAAGGAATTGAAAGAAAAAAGCGATCAAGCAGCTTCTTTTTTTTTGCAACTAGGCATCAACAAAGGAGACATGGTGATGCTCATTTTAAAAAGAAGACTTCAGTTTTGGTATGC
>DATERO010000262.1:0-2621 GCA_035271465.1 Dysgonamonadaceae bacterium
GGTGCTGGAAATCCTGAGTTCTGTCAAGTAACAGTAGATAATATTGTTCGTGCAATGAATAAGAACAAACCCATCTTTGGAATTTGTATGGGCAATCAATTGTTGGCAATGGCAGCTGGCGCTAAAACATATAAATTAAAATATGGACATCGCAGTCATAACCAACCTGTGAGAAGGGTGGGAGAGAATAGATGTTATATAACTTCTCAAAACCACGGATATGCTGTTGATGCAAGTGCTTTAGACAATGATTGGGAAACTTACTTCGAAAATATGAACGACGGAACAAATGAAGGAATAAGACATAAAACTAAACCTTTCTCTTCTGTTCAGTTTCATCCCGAAGCAGCAAGTGGTCCTACAGACACAGAATATCTGTTTCAAGATTTTATAGATAAGCTTTAATCGCATCGTTTGAAAAAATGACGAGAAGCGAATAGAGACAATGTGAACAACGATATAATAGAAAGAAAATAAAATAAATGACAACAATAGATACACCCAAACAAAAAGGCTTAGCCTACTCCCGTTCAGATATTAAAAAAGTATTACTGCTTGGGTCGGGTGCACTCAAAATTGGTGAAGCCGGCGAGTTCGACTACTCTGGTTCACAAGCACTAAAAGCACTGAAGGAAGAAGGAATAGAGACAATATTGATTAACCCCAATATTGCCACTGTACAAACTTCTGAAGGTTCTGCTGATAAAATATATTTCTTACCCATTACTCCCTACTTTGTAGAGAAAGTGATGAAGAAAGAAAAGCCTGATGGCATAATGCTTGCTTTTGGTGGACAGACTGCTCTTAATTGTGGAGTGAAACTTTTTGAAGCAGGCACATTGGAGAAATACAATGTGCAAGTGTTGGGTACTCCCGTGCAAACAATCATGGCAACTGAAGACCGCGACTTGTTTGTGAAAAAGCTCAATCAAATAGATGTGAAAACCATACAAAGTGTGGCAACCAACAATATGGCAGATTCATTGAAAGCTGCAGAGATGTTGGGTTATCCAATCATTGTTAGGGCTGCTTATTCGCTTGGTGGATTGGGCTCGGGCTTTTGCAACAATCCTGAAGAGTTGAAAGAGTTAGGTGATAAAGCTTTTTCATATTCCGACCAATTGCTCATTGAAAAATCATTGAAAGGATGGAAGGAGATAGAATATGAAGTGGTGCGGGACCAATACGATAATTGTATTACTGTGTGTAATATGGAGAATTTCGACCCTCTTGGTATTCACACGGGCGAAAGTATTGTAGTTGCTCCCTCACAAACACTTACTAACTCTGAGGCTAATAAGCTTCGAAGTCTGGGCATTCAAATTGTGCGCCATTTGGGTATTGTAGGTGAGTGTAATGTTCAATATGCATTTGATACTGAATCGGAAGATTACAGGGTGATTGAAGTGAATGCACGTTTGAGTCGTTCTTCAGCGTTAGCATCAAAAGCAACTGGCTATCCCTTAGCTTTTGTAGCTGCAAAACTTGGACTAGGATACGGTCTATTTGATTTGAAAAACTCTGTGACTAAAACAACGAGTGCTTTCTTTGAACCTGCACTTGATTATGTAGTGGTGAAAATACCTCGTTGGGATCTGGGCAAATTTAGTGGAGTTAACAAAGAGATTGGTTCAAGTATGAAGTCCGTTGGTGAAATTATGTCGATTGGACGAACCTTTGAAGAGGCAATTCAAAAGGGTCTTCGCATGATAGGGCAGGGCATGCATGGGTTTGTTGAGAACAAAGAGCTAATTGTAAAAGACATTGACAAGTCACTAAGAGAACCTACAGATGAGCGTATATTTGTGATAAGCAAAGCTTTTAGGGTAGGATATACCATTGACCAAATTCACGATTTAACAAAAATAGATAAGTGGTTCTTGTACAAGTTGCACAATATATTGCAAACGGCTGAAGCCATTGAATCCTTGGAGGCCAATGATGTAGATTTATCAAAATCAGAGAATATTGCATTCGATGACTATTTGAGAACTGCAAAGAAGCAAGGGTTTTCAGACTTCCAAATTGCACGCGCTTTGTGGAAAGAAGATATGCCAGATGATGGTTCTGAGATAGTTAGGAAATATAGAAAGAGCCTTAATATTGTTCCTGTTGTAAAACAAATTGATACGCTTGCAGCAGAGTATCCTGCTCAAACCAACTATCTATACTTAACATACAATGGGACTGAAAATGATGTTCACTATCTTGGTGATAAGAAATCGGTGATTGTGTTAGGCTCGGGTGCGTATCGTATTGGTTCATCAGTTGAGTTTGATTGGTGCTCCGTGAATGCGCTTACCACAGTTAGAAAAGAGGGGTATCGTTCGGTAATGATTAACTATAACCCTGAAACTGTTTCAACGGATTATGACATGTGCGACCGTCTTTATTTTGACGAGTTGACATTTGAAAGGGTGATGGATATTGTTGAATTGGAAAATCCTCACGGTGTTATATTATCTGTAGGTGGACAAATTCCTAATAACCTTGCGGTTCGTTTAGATAACTTTGGTGTAAATATATTAGGAACGCAAGCCAACAAGATTGACAATGCAGAGAATAGACATAAATTCTCAAGCATGTTAGATGATTTGGATATTGATCAACCCCGTTGGAAG
>DATERO010000263.1:0-4494 GCA_035271465.1 Dysgonamonadaceae bacterium
CACTCTCTTCTGAGTACTCTTCACCTAGTTTTACAATTAAACGATTGTGAGTATCAATTTCTTGATTCATCTCGTCCAAACATCTGTCGCATGGAATTTGAATTGTTCCTGCTAATTGGAAATTAAATTCAAATGCGTCAACTGTTTTCCTGACGGTCAGATCAACCTTTACGTTACCCTTCCTAACATCCTCGTGGTCAATTGCATCAAAGAACTTACGATCCAATTCATACGAATAAGTATTTAAACCTTCTGGAAGGTTTTCTAAATCGATTTTAAAATGACTAAATTTTGCCACGACTATATTATTTATAATAAAGCGCCGCAAAGATACTGTTTTTTTCTTTACTGCCTTAAATTTTCAATTATTTATTTATACGTCTAATAGTTATCCTTCTCTATTTTTTGATTTGAAATGAATGTCACCATTTTATAACATTGTTTAGAAAACACACTATCTACATATATGTGAGCAACTTTGCATGCAACAGACGTTTTTTAAATGACACCAGAAAAAAGATTTAATAGCTATATAACTAAATTCAAAGATATTGATTTTTATTTAAGTTGCAAATAAGAAGCTGTAAACAATTTAGTTAGTGACAATAGATAATATATTTCAATCGAATGAAATACGATCAACTATTAAATTCATTTATACACTCATCAATCTCCGAATTCTTTAGGATACTTTAGTTAAATTGAGTAGTTTTGTTCTTGAATTTTCAAACTAAGTCAGATATGGGGAAAACAATAATTAAACTGTTGGATGAGTCAGTAGAAAAATATGGATCAAACCCATATCTCTACGAGGCACGAAACGATATAGCGTACACTGCTCTCACCTTTAGTGAAGTAAAGGAGCAATCCGTTCGCTTTGCAGCAGGATTGATGGCCTTGAGCATTGAGGCGGGCGAACGCATCGCACTTATGTCCGAAGGTAAGAACTACTGGGTGATTGGAGAACTAGGAGTTCTTCATGCTGGTGCTGTATGTGTACCGTTGTCAGTTAAGTTGGATACTGAACAAGATATAACTTTCCGTATAAATCACTCCGACTCAGTGATGGTGTTGGCATCCAATCAACAAATTAAAAAGTTGCGACCCATAAAGGAAAAAATGCCTACCGTAAAAAGATATATCTTGTTAGATCCTGAGGTAAAGGCAGAAGACAATGAAATTCATTTCGAGAATGTGTTAAAGCTCGGTGATGAGCTCCTTGCGACCGATCGTTCAAAAATAGAAAAGCGAATTTCAGATGTAAGCCCGGATAGTTTAGCAAATATTTCCTACACCTCAGGCACTACTGCCAATCCAAAAGGAATTATGCTTTCACACGATAACTATGTTTGCAATGTGGAGCAAGCAGTTGATCTTTTAAATGGGATTCCCTCTTATTTTCGTACATTGTTGATTCTTCCTTGGGATCATTCGTTTGGTCACACTGCCGGAGTTTATGCTTTTATGAAAACAGGTGCTTCTATAGCTTCAGTGGCAGCCGGTAAGAGTGCCATGGAGATTCTACGAAACGTGCCAAAGAGTCTGAAAGCAATAAATCCCCACTTATTGATGAGTGTTCCCGCACTTGCAACAAATTTCAGAAACAATATTGAGAATGGAATTAAGAATCAAGGAAAGACAGCCTATCGTCTTTTCCAACAAGGTTTAAAAGTGGCTTATGCCTACAACGGAGAAGGATATAACAAAGGACATGGGAGTCGTGCACTACTCAAACCATTGGTAGCTTTTTACGATCGCATCATCTTCTCGAAGATCAGGAAGAACTTTGCCAGCAATTTAGAGTACTTTATTGGGGGCGGTGCTTTATTGGATATTGAACTTCAACGTTTTTTCTATGCAATTGGTATCCCCATGTATCAAGGTTATGGTCTTTCTGAAGCTTCACCCATTATCTCAGCCAATTGTGAAAAGTTCCATAAACTCGGCTCTTCAGGTAAACCTATACCACGTATGGAAATTATGATTGCTGATGAAGAAATGAACCCCCTGCCCGTTGGTGAGAAAGGAGAGATCATTGTTCGAGGAGGAAATGTAATGAAAGGCTACTGGAAGAACCCTGAAGCTACAGCAGAAACCATCATAGATGGATGGTTGCGCACGGGTGATATGGGCTATCTTGATACTGATGGTTATCTATATGTACTTGGTCGTACAAAATCACTACTCATAAGTAATGACGGAGAGAAGTTCTCGCCCGAAGGAATTGAAGAGTCCATCATGGCTAAATCTAAATATATCGATCAGTGTGTATTACATAACAATCAAAGCCCTTATACTACTGCACTGTTGACCATTAATAGTGATGCACTAAAACAACACACCTCAGCCCCTACTGAAGCAGCTAAGATTATTGCCAATGAGCTTGCTCAGTATCTCAAAGGAGGAAGCAACGATGGACTATTTCCTTATCGCTGGATCCCCTCGGCTTTTGCTGTGATTGAAGAGCCTTTTAGTGAAAAGAATGGATTGGTCAACTCCACCATGAAAATTGTAAAGCATAAAGTGTATGAACGATATGCCCAAGAGATTGAGATGCTGCACACGGCAGAGGGGAAACGACCAGATTCGAAAAATAACCTTGAGGTATTAGAAAAATTATTGACAATATAATATCTTCAAAAAGAAACAAACAATTGAGGGATGCTCGCGACTATTTTTACACACAATTAGTAATGAGCATCCCATATTTACCATTCTCTCTAAATCTTATTTCGCTCAACTTTACATCCAGTATATATATGAGAATCGAGTTATAAATAGAAAAGTCGATATCTCTTTGCTCTATGGATTCACCAAATGTGTCTTATTTTCAACAAATGCATTTTGGAAGTCAAAATGAATAAATCCAAAAAAGCACTTCTATGTTTCAAACCGAAGCACAACACACGAATATATACGCTAAACAAAGAAACTTAAATAATCCAACTACAAGTAAAATCAAATGTTTTTTTGTATTATTGTAAATAACTATTTGAAGGTATTACAGAAATGTAATAATTTTAATCATTAGCATCCAAATAAATTATTTAACACAGTGTTTACCAAATATGTATGGCTGCACATATTTCTAACACAATCATTATTTTATTTTTCACAAATATGAGAAAACTATCTTTTTTATTATTTGTGGTGCTATTAGTAGCACCATTTAGTCGTGCCACGAGTCAAGACTTGATACTCAATGATCTTGAGTATTTCGAAGCACAGGGTATCAATGTTCTTGTTTACAATAACCTTTTCACTGGAGGTTTTAACGATGAGAAAACCGCTGGTATAGAACTGATTCATCATGGCGTTAGAACATCACAAGGTGGTGCTGTAAGGTTATCTCACACTCCCGAACAGTGGGATTTAGTTCCCTCTATTCCATCGCGAAAGGTAGATCGTGCTACAAAAACAATTGAATCATTATTGAGATACGAGGATTACGATTTTGAATCACGAGTAGTTGTAACTGCCAAAGGTAAAGGTGTTGAAATATCTGTTTACCTCGACCAGCCAATTCCAGAGATCCTTGAAGGAAGTGCTGGATTTAATCTTGAGTTTCTACCATCACAATATTGGGGAAAAACCTATTTGATGGATGATCGTCTTAATCGATTTCCACGATATGTAGTAGGCAATACGATTACAAGACCTAAGAGTGAAAAACTAAAGCAATACAAGGGATATGAAACATCCGACGATCGTGGAACAGGTCGTTTTATCGATCCGCTTCCTCTCGAAACTGGTCGTACCATTCTTCTTTCACCCGATGATCCTGAGCGTATGGTGAAAATTACCTCTCATGATGCCGATCTTATGCTTTTTGACGGACGTGTACTTGCACAAAACGGCTGGTATGTTGTTCGCGGTTTGCTTCCAGCAGGAAAAACAGGTAAAGTTCTTTCGTGGACAGTTGAAGCTAACACCATTGACGATTGGATAAGAGAACCAAACATTGGTTTCTCTCAAGTAGGATATATTCCTTCTCAAGAAAAAGTATCTGTTATCGAATTAGATAAAAATGATGAACCTCTTTCACAGGCATCCATCTATAAAATAGATAACAGTGGTAAGACCAGCGAAGTATTTAGCGGCAAAATAGAACCTTGGGGCGATTATTATAAGTATCACTATGTCAAGTTCGATTTTTCTTCAGTTAATACTCCAGGCATATATTATATACAATATGGAGATAATAAAACAAACAACTTTATAATAGACGATAGCGTTTACGACAAGATTACTGATGCTACAAGTGATATATGGATTCCAATTCACATGAATCATATGTACGTAAAAGAGGGCTATAGAGTGTGGCACGGCGAACCTTTTAAAGAGGGTTATCTACAAGCTCCACCAAATACCGATCACTTCGACCTACATCACCAAGGACCAACAACCGACACGGACTACGAACCTTTGGAAACAATTCCGGGATTAAACATAGGTGGTTTCTTCGATGCGGGTGACTTTGATATTGAGACTGGA